>JBKBWE010000263.1:0-4039 GCA_046289145.1 Sediminibacterium sp. | reverse complement strand
ATATAATTGAAAACGATTGCGGGGAATACTGGTATATTTAATTTACCACATACTTTAAAAGAAAGTAATAAATAACTAGTTAAAACAATACTACCTAATAAATATATCATGATTGCATTCGGCTATAATAGTGAATAATATCTGTTCCTACTTTTTCTGTATTAGTCAATTGAGCATTCAATAATTGAGGGGCTTGAACCCCTTTTTCTTTTTTGTTACCTATTTTATGGCTTGTACTTATCACTCTTGCTTCATCCCATAATCCTTGGCTGATAAAGCTTTGCAACAGTTTCGCTCCCCCTTCTACTAATATACTTTGCACTTGCTGTTCATATGAATATTGTAATATTGATTCTATTAAGCTTTGCTGTTCCCTCAATTGCACATACCTCACTGCGCCTTTTGTTTCGTTTTTGTTTGTATTGAATACCCAAGTTGGTTGTTGATCATTTAGTAGATGTGAAATTGGATTAAGTTGTAGGGTTCTATCAACTACCATTCGCAATGGACTTGGCCCACTACTAAAACGGTTATTCAATTGTGGATTATCAGTAATTGCAGTTTGAGTACCTACAAGAATGGCTGCTTCTTCTGAACGCCAAATATGTACCAATCTTTGTATATAGTCATTGCTTATTTTAATGGCTTTATTTTGAACCCCAATCAATTCATCCGCCGTTTGGGCCCATTTTAAAATAATATAAGGACGTTTTTTTAAATGATAATGAAAGAAACGTTTATTTATTTCAATTGCTTCCTTTTCCAAAACAGGTCCAATTACTTCAACACCAGCCCCTTTTAATTTTACAGCACCCTTCCCATTTACTTCCGCAAATGGATCCAAACATCCAATAACTACTTTTTTAATTTTCTCCGCAATAATCAGATTGGTACAAGGTGGCGTTTTCCCAAAATGAACACAGGGCTCTAGGCTAACATACAAAATAGCTTCTTGTATTTTTGCTTTATTGCTTTCGGATACACTGTTGATACAATTTACTTCGGCATGAGGCTCACCATAATGAGCATGGTAACCTTCACCTATAATTTGATCTTGAAAAACTAACACAGCCCCTACCATTGGATTAGGAGCTACCCATCCAGCTCCATTTTGAGCCAGCTGCAAACATCTTTGCATATAGAATTCGTGATTGATGGGCATAAGCTTGCAAAAATAAACAAATGATGGCTACATTGCAGCATGACTATTAGAGATGCTAAGCAAGCCATTATAGCTGCTATTGAGCCCATTTATGATCATAGAGAAGCGGTAAATATTGCAACAATACTAATAGAGGAACTGACAGGTCTAAGTAAGATGGATCAATTTCTACAAAAGCAATCCACTTTATCAAATGATACAACAAGTAAGCTAAACAAAGCTGTTGAACGTTTAAGCAAAGGGGAACCCATTCAATATATTATTGGTAAAGCTTGGTTCATGGAATTGGCCTTCATTGTTAATGCACATACTTTAATACCTCGCCCTGAAACTGAAGAATTAGTAGATGCCTTAATAAAATATTTAAAATCTAGAGATTACCAAAATGTTCGGATTCTTGAAATAGGTTCAGGTTCAGGATGCATACCCATTTCAATTGCTAAATACTACCCCAATGCAACAATTACCAGTGTAGACATAAGCCCAGATGCTTTAGAGGTAGCAAAAATAAATGCCCATCACAATGGAGTAATCATCAACTGGAAACAATTGAATTTTTTAGCAAAACAAGAATGGGATAAGATAGGAAAATTTGATATTGTCATAAGTAATCCCCCGTATATTAGAATGGCAGAAGCTGCTACTATGCATACCAATGTCTTGGCTTTTGAACCACATACTGCCTTATTTGTAGAAGACAATGACCCCCTGGTTTTTTACAAAGCAATATTTGAGTTTTGCGAAAATCACCTTACTGAAAAAGGTGCTGTATTTTTAGAAATAAACGAAACCTTAGGTACAGAAACTGCCGCATTATTTAAACCCTCCTATAGAGTAGAAGTAAAAAAAGACATGCAAGGAAAAGAGAGAATGATTATGGCTTATCAATTTTGATCAACCGCCATTACCGGTGTTGCTCCTAATTTTTTTATGACCTGCATGATTTTGATGGAAGTTCCTAAATGAGATGTACTATCTCCATTTATGACAACAGTTGGCTTTTCTGTTTCTTTAGACAAATATTCTTGCAGTTTACTTTCCAAGTTTTCTATTGCAATTGGTTCTGCTCCTATGAACAATTGTTGGTCTTTGTTTACACTAATAACAACCGTTTGTTTGGCTTTGGTATCCGCTTTAGCCTTTGGGTTAGAAACCTTAATTACATTGGGGTTAGCCAATGTAGAAACAATTAAAAAAAACAAGAGCAAAATGAATAAAATATCATTCAGAGCGCCTGTATGCATTTCAGGATGTGTTCTAAATCTCTTTCGGATATTCATATTATCTGGTTGGCTCTTGTAAAATATCCATAAAATCGGCACTTGCAGCTTCCATCTTATTGGCCGTTTTATCTATTTGTGTACTTAAAAAATTATGCCCTACATAAGCTATCAAACCAATAATCAAGCCAGTGGCAGATGTAATCATTTTTGTATAGATTCCTCCAGCAATGGTATTTAAAGTGTATTCGCCAGTGGATGCAATACCATAAAAGAGTTGAACCATTCCAATAATTGTCCCCAAGAATCCAAACATAGGGGCAATACCTGCAATCAATGACAATATGTTCAAGTTCTTTTCCATATTATACATTTCCAATTTACCTACATTCTCCATACTCTTTTCAATGGCATCAATTGGCTTTCCAATTCTTTGCAACCCTTTGTCTATCATTTTAGCAACAGGGCTCTGATTGTTCTTTGCATAACTTTTTGCGGCTTGTACATTACCCGATAAAATATGGTCTCGAATCACCACCATAAAGTTCAAGTCAATTTGGCCAGCTTTCCGTATAGCAAATAGGCGCTCAGTGAAAACATAAATAGCTGCAATAAGCAAAGCGTAAAGAGGATACATAATCCATCCCCCTTTTTCTAATAAAGTCCACAATGAAACTTTTTCTGCAGTTGCAATTGCAGCGGTAGCTGCTTTTTGTAATGTATCGGACTGTAATAAATAAAACATGAATTATATTTAGTTTGCTAATGTAGTAGGTTCTACAAAAGAACAATTAATCGTGCATAAAAAATCATTCACTTCGTTAATTAAGAAAGCTTTTACACATAATGATTATTTATTAGGCCTGTCCATTTCTTTCATTTTCATCATTGCCATTATTTGACGCATATTATCTTGCATTCCTTCAGGGCTACCATCTAAGAAAATAACGTTTCCTTTTCCTATTTCAGCAAAATTCTTGATTGCTTCTGTCCACATACTGAACAAAATAACATTGGTATCTAGGTTTGCTTGTTTCATCTCTTCTGCAGCTTGGCTCATCCCTTTTGCCACTTCTTGTCTAAATAATGCAACACCCATACCACGTAAACGTGCAGCTTCTCGTTCAGCCTCAGCTGCAATTTTAATTGCATTACCTTCTGCTTCAGCTCCCTTAGTTTTAGTAATTAACAAAGCTTGACCTTCGTTTTCAGCAGCTGCTTTTAAGTTATTACTGGCCACTACCCTACTCATACTTTCCATAATCACTTGATCAAATGTGATATCATTAATTTGCAAATCTTGCAAATGGTATCCCCAATCTTCTAATGACTTATCAATTTGCTGTTTTACATCTTCTACAATTTCTCGGCGCAATAATAATATTTCTGCTTGCTTTTTAGTTGCAACAAATGCGCGAATAGAGCCCTCAACTGTTCTGATTAAAGCTTGCATCAAATCTTTTTCAGAAATAAATTTAAATGCTACATTCTTAATTGTTTGTTCGTCTTGATTGATTACTGAATACAATAACATGCTCTTAAAGTATACATTGGCTTGGTCAACGGTTACAGCTTGAAACTCCAACTCAACTGAACGATTTTGTATACTAACCGTTTTATTTACTTGCTCTAGAATGGGAATTTTAAAATTCAACCC
>JBKBWE010000262.1:0-4040 GCA_046289145.1 Sediminibacterium sp. | reverse complement strand
AAGCGTAATTGATTTGTGTACGTATGGGTTTTCGTGTTGTTCAAAGGGCAGTTTAATATTAATACCTACCGATTGTCCACCATTTTCAAAAGCCCCTCTATTCGCTGCTTCCATTATTCCAGGGCCTCCACCTGTAATGGTGGTGAATCCCATTTCAGCAATATGCTTTCCTATATCCTGTGCAGCCTTATAATAGGGATGGTCTTCTTTGAATCTTGCACTCCCAAATACCGTTACACAGGGACCGAGAAAATGTAAAAATCGAAATGATTGAATAAATTCTAAAAATACATTCCAAGCAAATTTTAATTCATAAGCCCTTGGTTTAGGGCCATCTAAATACACTGCTGTTTCTGAGGGAATGATTCTATCTAATGGTTTCTTCATTTTGACTTACATTTATTACCGATTTCAAATTAATACATTCTAACAAGTCTAGCCCGATAATTGTAGTAATAGTTGTATGCAAAAAACATTTTTCACATTTTATATGGTTTGTTTAAGTATGGTGGTTGCCCACGCTCAAACAAATGTTCAACCTGGAAATTTCCAATGCATTTCCTTACATGGGCCTTTAATGTATTACTGGAACAATCCATCTATTGCTACTCAGTTTACCCAAGACCTGAACCAACAACTACTTGCTAAAAAAGGATATTCATTAGGACCCAACCCAATTCATTTTTCTCTTTTAAAAAACATCAAGGAATTCAACACCAGTAATAGCAATGCCACAAACTTTCCAATCATTCATATGAAGCTGGCCGAATACCCCGCCAGCTTATACCTCAAACAGTTTTATCCTGATCAGTTAAACGATTCAAGTCAACAAGGCATTCAGTCTGTACTCTTAGTAGAATTGAGCATTCAAAATAACAGTGCTGCCGAAGTTTTCAATAGAAGTTTAGAAGTGTTTATCAAGAAAAGCAATACCATTGGCTTTGGCATTCCGTTTAATAATTTGCATTTAAGCGCCAAAGGATTTAGTGAGCTGATGAAAAAATCGGTGGAAATTATTTTAGACAGCAATAACCTTAATGAACAAATTGAGTTAAAAGCATCTCCTCCAACCATGGGTGATAATTTCATTATTGGGGCTATTACCAACTTACCTAAAATTGCTATTGAGAGTAAAGGGCTATTCAGCAAATATGCACACAATGGTAAAACAGAATTAATTAGGTGGGACGAACAACTTTACCAAGAAATCATCTTAAGGGGTAAAAATAAAACCATATTACAGCCCGCTTTGAGTAGCATTATTGTGGAAATGGAGAAAGAAAATCCACAAGCTGTTTTTGTTTATTTACTTCAAGATGCTAGGAATATTGTGCTAAATCGAAATTACCAATTGGTGATTCCGGCTAGGGTTTCAGGAAATACTAGTTCAAGAATCAGGAATATGCCGATTGTAGAACCTTTAGAAGGCAACAATAACTTTTTGTTCAATGAAAAAGATACCATAGCCCAGTTTAGTATTGAAACCGATCAACTAGACAGCACTAAAAAAATTTATCCTTATTTATCAAGCAATGGATTTGATAGCAGTTCGCTAACCAGAATAAACGACTTGGATAATGCAGTGAATTTTTCTTCATTGTATTTATTGAAAGGGAAAATTCATGATCAATCTTTTAGTATTGTAGTAGGAGAATTCTTTAGAGAAATATATTTAAACAATGAAAGAATTGTGCTGCTGGGCGGTATGGAACAACCCGAAAGGATGGTTATCTTTAACCCGAATATTTCAACTGAGTTGATTAACGAATTAATTTTACTCAGTTACAATCGTTTCTTTCAATAGTATTTATGCGCATTATTTCATACAACGTTAATGGCATCAGGGCTGCCATAAAAAAAGGCTTTGACGAATGGTTGCTGTCTGATCCCGCAGATATTATTTGCTTACAAGAAAGCAAAGCCACCAAAGAAGATATTGATCATGCTGTTTTTGACAAAGCTGGTTACAGTAGTTACTGGTTTACTGCCCAAAAGAAAGGATACAGTGGCGTAGTAATCCTTACTAAAATTAAACCTGATGCAGTACACTATGGCAGCAATATGGAACAAAGTGATTTGGAAGGGCGTGTAATCCGTGCAGATTTTGGAGACATCACAATAGTGAATGCCTATTATCCTTCTGGCACCAGTGGTGATGAAAGACAAGCTTATAAATATATATGGCTAAACCAGTTCCAAGCGTTTTTAGAGGAGTTAAAAAAAACAAGGCCTCATATAATTGTAGTGGGCGATTATAATATTGCGCACGAAGCAATTGATATTCATGATCCAAAGGGGAATAAAAAATCATCTGGTTTTTTACCAGAAGAAAGAGCATGGATGACCCAATTCTTAAACAATGGTTGGATAGACAGTTTTAGGCAATTGCATCCTGAAACAACGGGTGCTTATAGTTGGTGGAGTCAACGCTTTCCTTCTGTTCGTTTAAACAACAAAGGTTGGAGAATTGATTATATCTGTTTAACCCAAGAACTGGGCAAAAAACTAAAAGCAGCGGCTATTTATCCCGATATCAAACACAGCGACCACTGTCCTATTTATGCTGAAATAAAATAATCATGTTTATATATAATGTAACTACCAAAGTAGCACACACCATTCATACCGATTGGTTTCATTGGATGAAAAACGAACATATTCCGGCTGTTATGGCCACCGGATGCTTTACCCATTTTCAATTTGTACGTTTATTAGAAACAGATGAAGAAGATGGCGTTACTTATGCTGTGCAGTACCATGCCGAAGCCAAGGCCGATTATAACCGCTACATTGAATTGCACGCAACTGCTTTGCGCAATGATACTATGCAGAAATGGGGCAACCAAATGATGGCTTTTAGGTCAATTATGCAGGTTGTGAATTGAGTGTGGATAGTTTTAGAAAACAAATTTGGTATTTAAAAATCTTCCTTATATTCCTTTGAAACCCTTTATGGCATTGAATTGCATAAAAAACAGCTGAAACGCTTTAATACCAAGGCTTTCAGCGATTTACCATGTAAATCATACACTTTTTATTTTTGTTTAAATTCCTCGTCAACCCTTTATTAATAAGGCTTTTAAGCCAAACAAACTAATCAAAAAAAAGAATAAAAATTTTGTTGGTAGCTAAAAGCCAATAAATTTGTTCTGTTATCAAAAAACACTTTAAAAATACATCTATGAACAAAGCTGAATTAATCGCACACTTAGCTGATGATGCGGGTATCACCAAAACACAAGCAAACGCTACTTTGGATTCTTTTATTGATGCTGTAACTAAAACATTAAAGAAAGGTGATAAAGTAACTTTAGTAGGTTTCGGTACTTTCTCTGTATCTAAGCGTGCTGCTCGTACTGGTCGTAACCCTCAAACTGGTGAGACTATTAAGATTAAAGCAAAGAAAGTTGCTAAGTTTAAAGCTGGTAAAGAATTAAGCGGTAAGTTATAATTTTTGCCTTCCAAAAGAATTGAACCCCGCTTTCGCGGGGTTTTTCTATTTTTACACTTTATTAAACAACTTATTCAATTATTTATCATGGGTAGAGGTGACAAAAAAACAGCTAAAGGAAAACGTTTCCAAGGGTCTTTCGGTAAGTCTAGACCAGCTAATCCTGTTGCAGCAAAAAAGGCAGCAGCAAAAAAAGCAGCAACAAAAGCTTCTTAATTCAATAACAAGTGGGTCAGTACCGCTACGCGGAGTTGCTGATCCACTTATTGTATTATCCTTTTACGCCCGACGCAATTTTTTCAATGGCAGCCACTAATACGTCTAAGTCTGCTATTCGCGTGTACACATGCGGCGTTATTCTTACACAACTAATATTCTCCCAAACAATGCCTACGGTATGTATTTTATAGGTATTGTACAACTGTTGGTCTAATTGAGCAGGTGTTAAGCCTTTGATACTTACTCCACAAATAGCACAGGAATAGTTGGGCTTCAAAGAAGTGTGTAATTGTACGCCAGGTATATTTTGAACTCGACTGGCCCAATAATTTTTTAAATACCTAATCCTTTCTTCTTTTCGCTTACTTCC
>JBKBWE010000261.1:0-4089 GCA_046289145.1 Sediminibacterium sp. | reverse complement strand
GGTAGAACACGATGTTCGCTTTTTAGGAAAGCAGGAACAAATTGAAGATATATTAGCAGTAAGCGATGTGTTTTTACTTCCTTCCGAATACGAGAGTTTTGGATTAGCGGCATTAGAAGCTATGGCAGCCAGAACAGTGGTGATCAGCACCAATGCAGGTGGATTAGGCGAAATCAATATTCAAGAAAAAACAGGATTTATGGCCGATGTAGGTGATACAGCAGCCATGAGTAGTTTTGCCATTGAACTATTAAAAGATGAACCTAGATTGGCAGAAATGAAAGAAGCTGCTTACGCGCAAGCATCATTATTTGATATCAAAAATATCATTCCAATTTACGAAGCGTTGTATGGACGTTTTTGTAGGATGAGTTTAGATACTTAGGTAAAAGCTAAATAATTTTACGCCACAATACCATTGTTGGCTGAAGTTTTATTCCCCAACTATAATTGCTTTAGTTGTAGGTCGTTTAAAAGGATTATTTAAAAACCGTTCAATAATTTGATTAAATAGGGCATGTTCACTTCTTAACATAAAATGTGTGGCTCCAGGCATTATAAATAATTGAGATTTTTGAATGTTTTGATACATTTCTACAACATGTTCCAATTTGATCATATCCGCATCGCCTGCCATAATTAGTACTTCTGCTTTAATTTTTAATAATTCCACATTTTTTAAGTTAGGATATTTGTAGTCAAGATTGGTAACAGCTAAATTTCGTAAAGTTTCATTGGAAGAATCCCCTTTTGCAATCTTATCCTCCATTTGCTTAATCTTTTTTTCCATTTCAACAATAACCCAATGAAAGAGTGCATTGGAATCAGGGCGTATATTAGGAGAGGTAGCAACAAGTTTTTTTACTTTGTTCGGATACTGAGTGGCCATTATTAATCCAATAATACCGCCATCACTTTGACCTATAATGTAAGCTGAATCAATTTTTAAATAATTAAGAAGGGCATTATAATCTTTTGCCATTAAATCAAAAGTAAGTTCCTCATTCCCATTGTCAGACTTGCCTTGAAATCTACTATCTGCAATAATCACATAATATTTGCTTTTAAAATATTCTATCTGACACCTTTCCGCATTTATGTAGCCACCATTTCCGTGAATAAGTAACAGGGGTTGCCTAGATGAATCTCCATAGGTTTCATAATACATTCTAATATTATTGACATGGGCAAACTTTCCAGCAGTAATATTTTGTCCATAATTTACGGAAGTAATACAAGTGTCTTGACTAAAAACATATACATTAAAAGACAAACTGATAAGCAGAAATATAAATTTCATAATTGTTGATGTTGAAAAGTTTCAGACAACATGCGGTCTTTACGAAGGTTGGAGAAGGTAGTTCCTAATGATTGTTTTTTACCCTTTTCTCCAAATAACTCATAAACTTATGATGAAGCGGGCTAAATGCCAATACAAATATCCCAGATAACAATGAAGATAATATAACATCAGATATTTCGAGTTCATGCGAAAGCCAATGTAAAAAATAATGTTCTATCGTATTATATATAAGCACAATGACGATAAATATTAAACCATCAACCAGCGTTCGCCTGATAAGTATTCCAGTATCAAAAGTATTTGAAAAGAATAAACTCATTATCTGTGATAGAACGAATGTAAGTATCAAGCCAATATTAAATACCAGTTTAACATTGCGAGAAACTTCCGTTACGCTGGCATTCAATATAGAATAAACAATCATTATTAAAGTAAAAGAAATCAGCCCCCAGAAAAGCCATAAGATTTTATTTCTTTCTGTTTTAGATGACTTTTTATAATTAACATACAAACAAAGCAATCCAGTAATTAGTACAAATAAATCACTTAGTTTTTCACTAACTTTTAATAATGCGAATCCTGCCAGTAGTATAGGGAATATTAACCAGGTATAGTCCTTTATTGCCCAGTTTAAATATCTGGATGCTATTTTGTTTTTTGGAAACACTGTAGTGATATCCTGTTTTGAAATTTGCCTAGGAAAACTTTGTAAAGCTTTTATATAAATCGTTCCTGTTAACGCATTTATCATTAACAAGCCAAAAAAAGGTATCCAATCCGGATTCATCAATTGTAAGTATTGAATTATCCAGTTCATTGAAATTGTGGCGAGAAACAAGGCAAACAGAATAATACCTTTTTGCTGCTTAGTTTTTACTGAAATAATAAAGGAGAAAATAATCAATAGGGGTATTGAAATAATGTGGGCAATCGATGTAAAAAAACGACCATCATTTCTATATAAAGGGTTGCTAAGCAGATTAACAAAAAATAATATCAATAAGACAATTGTAATAGTGATAAACAAGTAATTTATTCCTTTTAATAGTTTCATTACATTCATTTTTTCATTAATTGTTTATCAGTTCATTTTCGTAGAGTCTTTGCTAGCATTATGCCTAACACTTAAATATACGCTACTCAATCATTGAAAAAAAATTAGCTCCGTTACAAATGAATTTACTGCTCTTCAATACTCTTCAACACAATATCACAAAGCAAGTGCAATTCTTCTTCTGTAATTATTAATGGAGGTGCTATTCTAATCCTATCTGGTGCAAATAAGAACCAATCGGTGACTAACCCATTTTGCACACAAGCATGTGCAATGGTTTGTGCTTGTGCATTGGTTGCAAAATGCACACTCATCCATAATCCATAACAATTCACTGAAACAATTGAAGGATGTTGCAAGCGTGTTTTTAAAATAGCTGCTTTGCTCGGAATATTGTTGATCCAATGGGGGTTTGCAATCAATTCTTCAAACGCCGCTTTGCCTGCTGCGCAAGAAACCGGGTGCCCGCCGAATGTAGTGATATGTCCTAGAACAGGGGCATACGTTAATGTGTTCATGAGTCGTTGGTCGGCAATGAATGCACCCAGCGGCATCCCTCCACCCAATGCCTTACCCAATAATAAAATATCGGGCACTATGCCAAATTGTTCGAAAGCCCAAAGTGTTCCTGTTCTTCCAAAGCCTGCTTGTATTTCGTCTAATATCAACAACACACAATGTTGATCACATTTTGCTCGTAATGCTTTCATCCATGTTTCGGAGGGAGCAGTGACACCGCTTTCAGCCTGAACCGTTTCAATGATTACGCAGGCTGTTGCAGAATCGATGGCTTCAATCAATTCATGAGAACCATAATCGTAATGGTATACATCTGGCAACAAGGGCCTGAACGCATTTCTAAAATACTCATCGCCCATTACACTCAACGCGCCTTGGGTACTTCCATGATAAGAGCGATTAGCTGCAATAATTTTAGTGCGATTGGTTATCCGCTTGGCCAGCTTCATGGCACCTTCGGTAGCTTCTGCACCACTATTGGTAAAGTAGACACAATTTAAAGAAGCTGGTAAATATTCCGTGAGCAGTTTTGCATAGGCCACTTGTGGCTGTTCAATAAACTCCCCATACACAATCACATGCATATACGCAGCAGCTTGCTCTTGCACGGCTTTTATAACAGCAGGATTGCCATGACCTATATTACACACACTAAATCCTGCAATGCCGTCAATGTATTTTTTTCCATCAGTATCGGTTAGCCACACCCCTTCTGCACTGGCCATTTCAATACCAATGGGCTTGGGAGATGTTTGCGCTACATGGTCTAAAAATAATTGCCGATGATTCATTTGAGCCCAAACTTATAATAAGATTGCCGATTATTAATATCTTCATTGCAAATTCTACTATGGCTACTATTTTACCTGTACTTGGCAAACACCCTCAAATGGGTGCAGATTGTTTTATTGCACCCAACGCAACTATAGTTGGCGATGTTGTGATGGGCGATGAATGCAGTGTATGGTTTAATGCAGTAATCAGAGGAGATGTGCATTATATTAAAATTGGTAACAAAGTAAATATTCAAGACGGGGCAATCATACATTGCACCTATCAAAAAAATCCAACTGAAATTGGGAACAGGGTATCTATAGGTCACAACGCCATGGTACATGGATGCACCATTCACGACGATGTATTGATAGGTATGGGATCCATTGTGATGGACCGTTGCATCGTACATTCCAATTCCATTATTGCGGCTGGGGCT
>JBKBWE010000260.1:0-4105 GCA_046289145.1 Sediminibacterium sp. | reverse complement strand
GGCCATGATTGGCGGAATGGTTGGCAATAATTCATGCGGTTTGCATAGCATTGTTTGGGGGTCGGCACGAGATCATTTATTAGAAGCGACGGTTATTTTAAGTGATGGGTCTACTGCAGTTTTAAAAGAAAGAGATCAAGCGGAGATTGCTTCATTGAAAGGTTTAGAGGGAAGCATCTATAATGGCTTATTTGAAGTGTTGAATAGCAAAGAGCGTCAACAATTAATTCAGGAGCAGTTTCCAGCGAAAGAAGTGGTTCGAAGAAATACGGGTTATGCATTGGATGCTATGCTTGATATGCAACCATTTAACTCAGCCGGTAGCAAATTTAATTTATGCAAACTCTTAGCAGGATCAGAAGGCACTTTGGCTTTCATTACCGAATTAAAATTAAATCTTTTGCCATTGCCGCCTAAAGAAGTGGGAATGGTTATTGTGCATTGTTCATCATTGGTTGAATCGTTGTATGCCAATATTGAAGTACTAAAGCAGGGGCCCATGGCTTCTGAATTGGTAGACAAAATGATCATGGACTTTACCATTGGTCATCCTGAATACCAAAAGAATCGATTCTTTATTGAACGCGATCCTGCTGCGCTGTTAATGGTGGAATTCATGGAAGAAACCCGTCTAGCATTAGATGCTAAAATGAAAGCAACTATTGAATCATTGCATGCTGTTTCTTTGGGTTATGCCTATCCTATTTTATACAATGCAGATACTAAGTATGCTTGGGATGTAAGAAAAGCAGGACTTGGTTTATTAAGGAATTTAAAAGGGGATGCACAGCCAGTGAATTTGATTGAAGATTGTGCGGTATCTACCAATGACCTACCATTGTATATTGAAGAATTACAAGAATTATTAGCGCAGCATGGAGTAAAAGCTTCTTATTATGCACATGCAGGAGCAGGAGAATTGCACGTTGAGCCCATTATTAATTTAAAATCTACTGAAGGCGTACAGCAATTTAGGTCTATACTTAAAAAGACCGCTGCATTAGTAAAAAAATACAATGGTTCATTATCAGGAGAACATGGGGATGGAAGATTAAGAGGAGAGTTTATTCCTACAATGGTGGGCGATGAAGTATATAATTTGTTTAAACAGGTTAAGAATATTTTTGATCCTAAAGGGATTTTCAATGCTGGGAAAATAACCAATACTCCTGCAATGGATACTCATTTTAGGATGAAGCAAAATCAGCCTATCAACTTAGGTAAAACTTTGTTTGATTTTTCTGCAGATGATGGCATACTGCGGTTGGCAGAGAAATGTTCTGGATCTGGCGATTGCAGAAAATCTGAGATTAGTGGGGGATTGATGTGTCCGAGTTTTATGGCCACTCGCAGTGAGAAACACACTACACGTGCAAGAGCCAATGTGTTAAGACAATTTTTGAGTGATCCCAATGATGCAACACCTTATAATCATGCGGAGATTAAAGAAGCAATGGATTTGTGTTTGAGTTGTAAAGGATGTAAAATTGAATGTCCATCCAGCGTTGATATCACTAAAATGAAAGCAGAATTTTTGCAACAGTATTACGATGCCAATGGCACTCCTTTTAGGTCTACCCTGGTAGGGAATTTTGCAGCACAAATGAAATTAGCTTCGTTGTTTAGACCCATTTATAATTTTATTTTTGGAACAACTGCTTTGCGTAAAATTGCTAATAGCTTGGTGGGGTTTCATCCGGATCGTTCTATGCCCCTATTAGGAAAATTTCAATTGAAAAATTGGCATCGAAATTGCTCGGTGGAGAATCAAAAGAAAGTGTATTTTTTCTGTGATGAGTTTACCAATTTCTTAGATAGTGCTATTGGGCAGAAAGCCATTTTGTTACTGGAACAGTTGGGTTATCAAGTAGTCATTCCTGAACATGTAGAAAGCGGAAGATCCTATTTGTCAAAAGGATTATTGCGCAAAGCTGCAGCAATTGCTAATCAAAATATTCAGTTATTGTCTCCCTTGGTTTCAGTTGATATGCCCATGGTGGGTATTGAGCCTTCCGCTTTGTTAACCTTAAGAGATGAATACAAAGATTTAGCAAGCCCCGAAAACAAGACAGCCGCAATCCACCTTGCCCAACATAGTTTTACCATAGAAGAGTTTATTTCAAAAGAAATAAATGCGGGAAATATTCAAGCAAGTGCATTTACACAAGAAGCAAAACATATTGCTATACATGGGCATTGTTACCAGAAAGTATTGTCTTCGCAAAACTTCATTAAAGAAATATTGTCGTTGCCAAAGAACTATACTGTTGAAATAATTCCATCTGGTTGTTGTGGCATGGCTGGTTCTTTTGGGTATGAAAAAGAGCATTATGAAGTTTCGCAAAAAGTAGGAGAGTTGGTCTTGTTTCCTGCTGTTCGAAATAAAGCTAGCGATACCATTGTTGCAGCTGCTGGTACTTCTTGCAGGCACCAAATTAAAGATGGCACCCATGTTCATGCCTTACATCCTGTGGAGATATTGTATGCCGCGTTGCTTAAATAGTTTTATAAGTGGCCTAAAATATTATAGTTTATTGTCAATTTAAACCAAATGCTTGTTGTAGTGTAATTGCATTATTCTTTAAATAAATGATGCAATTGTATGAGTAGGATAGAGCAACTAAAACTTGAGTTAAATAATACGAGAGAAGCTTTATTGTCACACCCAGTTTATGCCAAAATAAATGACTTGTCGGGTTTGATTCAATTTACCCAACACCATGTGTTTGCGGTTTGGGATTTCATGAGTTTGTTAAAGTCTTTACAAATCAATTTAACCTGTGTGCAACTACCTTGGATGCCTCGAGGCGTAGCAAATACAAGGTTCCTCATTAATGAAATTGTTGCGGGTGAAGAATCTGATGTGGATGAGTCTGGTAATAGAATTAGTCACTTTGAATTATACTTGAAAGCTATGCAACAAATGGGGGCAAGTACTTTATTGATTGATCATTTGTTTGCCCAATTGCAAAATGGGAAAAACATGCAGCAAGCCATTCATGATGCAAGCATTCCTGCTGAAGTAAAAGATTTTTTACAATTTACTTTTGACGTGATTGAATATCAACCGATTCATGTGCAGGCTGCTGTGTTTACTTTTGGCCGAGAAGATTTGATTCCTGATATGTTTTTAAGAATCCTAGAAAAAATTTACGCGGAGTATCCTGAGAAAGTTTCCATTTTTAAATATTATATCGAAAGACATATTGAAGTAGATGGTGGGCATCATAGCCAATTAGCAATTGAAATGGTGGAGTCTTTATGTGGTGACGATGAAACCAAATGGGCTGAAGCAACAGCAGCATCAATTAAATCATTACAAGTTAGATCTTGTTTGTGGGATGGGATTTTAAATGCATTGTATAAAGTATAAGCTTGACTCAACTTTCATTGTTTTATGTTGTTAATTGTGTATGACAGAATTGAATGATGTTGTAATAATTAATAATATTAATTACAACCTGGCTGAGCTAGAAAAAGATTGCTGGAATAGATTAGTAAATGGGGCAATTAAAGGTAGAGACGCTTTTCATACTCCTTGTGTTGGAAGCATTAGCAATAGAGAAGTGAGTATGCGTACGGTAGTCTTGCGTAAAGCCTTACCCTTAGAAAGGGTATTGCGTTTTCATACTGATATTAGAAGTAGAAAGTGGAAAGAATTATCGTTAAATAAATCCATTAGCGCATTGTTTTATGATGCTTCAGCCCGAATTCAACTAAGGGTAAAAGGGAAAGCAAAATTGCATTTTGATGATGATATTACATCTGAAGCTTGGCAAAAAACTTCTTTGTTTAGCAGGAGATGTTATTTAACACCATATCCACCTTCTAGTTTTTCTGATATCCCTACGAGTGGTTTGTCTGAAAATATTGAGCAAGAAAAATTTACTTTAGAAGAAAGTGAAGTTGGGCAAGAACATTTTGGCATTGTTGCAATACATGTTAATTCAATTGATTGGTTGTGGTTGAATCATGCAGGTCATCGAAGGGCTTTCTTTGATTATATAAGTGGAACGTATAAGTGGATGATTCCATAGACTTGTAATTCCCGATGGGATTGTCGGCTTCACTTCGCTGCGCCGACAAATGATGGGATTGTCGGCTT
>JBKBWE010000259.1:0-4128 GCA_046289145.1 Sediminibacterium sp. | reverse complement strand
AACAGCTCCAATGGTCTCTTTAGTTTTAAACAACTCTTTGGTGAAGTATTGTTGCATCAATGCCAACACGCCTATAGACACAATGGCAAAAACCAATATCATGATTCCAGTTTCGACAAATTCAAATACTGGATTGATTTCCTTTGTTGCTCCTAAAGGGTCATAGTTGTAAAATTTGGTAAAAAATTCAATGACCATTAACACAACTATTGGATAGAGAATCCACTGTAATTTTCTGATGATATTTTGTTGATTATTGGTCATTTCTATGATGAATTTACAGATTTTGGTGGTTCATTCAGTCATACTGAATTTAGTTATCTTTGCAGCCTTTAAATATGGCTGAACAGCAGAACATAGAATTTAAGCTCAATTGGCATGATGACCACCTTAAATGGGTTTGTGGATTTGCGAATGCCTTGGGTGGAGTGATATTTATTGGGAAAGATGACCATGGTAATGTAAATGGAATTAGTGATTACAAGAAACTGATGGAGGATTTGCCCAATAAGATTAAGAATGCAATGGGTATTTCTGCTGAAGTGAATTTGCACAATCAAGATGGTAAATCCTTTATTGAAATAGTTGTTCAACCTTATACTGTTGCAATTTCATTGAGAGGTAGATATTATTTCAGAAGTGGAAGTACCAATCAGGAGTTAACGGGTCCTACATTAAATGAATTCTTACTGAAGAAATCAGGTAAAACCTGGGATGATGTAATTGAAGCAAGGGCTAACTTTACTGATATTGATGAAAAAGCAGTTAAGGTATTTCTTGCGGCAGCACAAAATGCAGGTAGATTACCAGAAAATGATGGGCTAGACATCCCCGAGTTATTTGAGAAATTAAGACTTTCAGAAAATGGTCAGTTAAAAAGAGCTGCAATTATTTTATTCGGAAAGGATCCGGGTAAGTTTTACCCTAATACTTTTGTTAAAATAGGTAGGTTTAAAAAAGATGATGTAGACATTATTTTTCAAGAAGTAGAAGAAGCCAATTTGATTTTTTTATTGCAAGCTGTTTTGAATCAGCTTAACCATAAGTTTTTAATTAAGTCAATTGCTTTTGAAGGAATCAATCGGATTGAAAAAGGAGAATATCCTTTAGCAGCAATTCGAGAGATGTTGTTAAATGCACTGGTTCATCGAAATTATATGGGCGCCCCTACTCAAATAAGGGTATACGACGATAAAATTAATATATGGAATGAAGGAGCTTTGCCAGAGGGTATCTCGTTGGCGTCATTAAAGCAATCTCATGCTTCAAAGCCACGTAATCCCATCATTGCAGATGTTTGTTTTAAAGGCGGATATATTGATTCTTGGGGCAGAGGAACAATTAAAATTTTAGAAACCTGCAAAGAAGCCAATTTACCCGAGCCTGAATTGCAAGAACGAGACGGTGGATTTTTGGTGACGCTTTATAAGAACAGTTTAATTGATGAAAATTTTAAAAAGATTGAATTAAATGATCGACAATTAAATTCTTTAAACTATATCAGGAAAAACGGTAAAATTTCTAATAAAGAATACAGGGATTTAAATAATTGTTCTAGAAATACTGCTAGTAACGATCTTGTTGAAATGGTTGAAAAGGGCTTTTTAGAAGCGAGCAATTTGAAAGGGGCAGGATCTTATTATCAGTTGAGTTCTATTGCACAATAATTGCACAATAATTGCACAATAATTGCACAATAATTGCACAAAGGGCTCATAATTGTGCAATTGAGAAAGTGGGCATGTATTTTGACAGGTAAGTGAGACATTTGAAAAATGGGAATTGATAAGTTAGAAGTTAATTGGATTATTATATGCGTATTTGAAAAATTTGGCATTTAAGATTTTCCGAAGGAAAAGATTGTAGACAAATTTTTCAAATATGCAATAAAAAAAAGCGAATGAAATTTTTTAAAATATTATTACTTGTTGCCATTCTCGCCAGCTGCAAAACAGTAAAGAAAGTAGCGACAATAGAACAAGCCATCGACAAAAAAGACACTACTCAAACCGTAGTCATCACCGAGACGCCTAAGGTAGACTCTGCCAGCATTGTGCGCGGCATCATGATGAAAGTGTTAACCAACACCATTAATTTTAAAACTTTCAACGCTAAAATCAAGATTGATTACGAGAGTGCGGAGAACAGCGAAAATTACACGGGCTATTTAAGTATCATAAAAGATTCGTTGATCTTCATCAGAATCCGTGGTTCGTTCTTGGGTATTTCTGCGGAGGGTTTACAGGTGAAGATTTCTAAGGATTCGGTGGTTTTGGTGAAAAAAGTAGGTGATAAATATGTGCAGTACCGTACCATTGATTATTTGAAAGAAGCTACCCAAATTCCTTTTGATTTTTATACGTTGCAAGACCTCTTAATTGGGAATCCAGTATTTGTGACCAAAAATATTGTGTCTTACCGAGATGGTCCTCAAAGTTTATCGGTGTTAATGGTAGGTGATATTTTTAAACACCTGATTTCCTTATCTACAGATGATTTTAGGGTGATGCACAGCAAGCTCGACGACGTCGATATTCAGCGCAATAGAACCTGTGCCATTAGTTTTAGTAACTATCAACCCATGGGCACTTACCAGTTTGCTACCCAAAGAAAAATTGTGGTGGCCGAAAAGAGTAAGCTCGATATCAACCTAGATTTTAAAGAGTTCAGCCTAAACGAACCGTTAAAATATACGTTTGAAGTGCCTAAAAATTATAAGCGTAAGTAATTTATGATAGCTTTTAACGTTATTTGAATGCTTTTGTGGCTGTTTGTTGTGTAACCTTTATATTAATTGTAGTTTAATTGTTGAATATGTTTAATAAAATCTTTGTTCTGTTTGTTGTGCTGCTGATGGGTGGCTTGGTGGCCAATGCGCAAAACAGAGAAGATCTGCAAAAACAAAAACAAAGCATTGAGAAAGAGCTGGCCGAACTAAACCAGTTGTATCGCGAAACCCAAAAGAATACCAAAACTTCCGTTAAACAGCTCGCGATTATCAAGCGTAAAATTAATGCGCGTGAATCTTTGGTTAATAGCATCAATCGTGAAGTAAAACAGTTAGACGAAACCATCTTTTTGAACGAGCGGGATATTTATCGTTTGCGCAAAGAATTAGATACCCTTAAAGTAAAATATGCTAAGAGTATTGTTTTTGCTTACAAAAACAGAAGCAGTTATGCCTATTTAAATTTCTTGTTTTCTGCGGGTAGTTTTAATGATGCCATGAAGCGGGTAACTTATTTAAAAAGTTATCGCCAGAACCGTGAAACCCAAGCCAATACCATTGTGAAGAGTGAAAATTTATTGCAAGAAAAGATTGGGGTGTTAAGCAATAATAAAAAAGAGCGGTTGAGTACACTTGAAATACAAAGCAAACAATTGCTCGATTTGCAAGAAGATCGCAAAGAGCAAGATCAGGTAGTGGCGCAGTTAAAGGGCAAAGAGAAAGAACTCAATAAACAAATTCGTGATAAAGAAAACCAGCGTCAAAAAGTGGCGGTTGCTATTAATGCCGTTATTAGAAGAGAAATTGAAGAAGCCAAAAAACGCGACGAAGCCAAGCGTTTGAAAGCTTTGGAAGATGCACGTAAATTAAAAGCTGCTCAAGATGCAGCTGCAGCGCAAGCCGCAGCGGATAAGAAAAATGCTGCGGGTACAACTACTAAGCCTGCAACCAATAATACGGTGGTGGCGAATGGGGCCAGTGTTAATCCTCCTAAACCAACTTTTAATGATCCTGCAACAGGCGTTTCTTCTGCTGCAAAAGATCGTACTTATTCTCCTTTAGAATCTACGCCTGAGGGCATGGAGATGTCGTTGAATTTTGAGAACAATCGTGGGCGTTTACCTTGGCCTGTGAGTAATGGTATTGTTACGGTGGGATTTGGAACGCAAAGTTATGCGGGTACCAAGCTGATGCAAAAATCGGATGGCCTTGAAATAGCCGTGCCTATTGGTTCTGCGGTTCGTTGTGTGGCCGATGGTGAAGTAGTGTATGCTGGTGAAGTAGCCGATGAAAATATTGTTTTAGTAAAGCACGGTAAATATTTTACGGGCTATAAAAATTTATCTTTTGTAGCTGTTTCTCGTGATCAAAAAGTTAAAGCGGGCACTGTTCTTGGAAAG
>JBKBWE010000258.1:0-4131 GCA_046289145.1 Sediminibacterium sp. | reverse complement strand
TAGCGGGAGAGACTTGAAATAGTTTGTCATATTGTGTAATTTGTTATTTTTTAAAATTGAGATTACATAGTAAAATCAGCCTGACCCTTCTCTAGAAATTCATTTTCAATGAGTTCTTCTGCTGGCTCCACAGCTTCAAACTCACGAATCTTATCATGAAAACCACTGCTTGCTTTAATAATGGCTATTCTAGCTGTTCTAACAAATTCAATTAAGCCATAGGGTTCTAAAAATTGAACCAGCCGATCGGTTTCTTCTCTATGACCAGTTGTTTCAAAAATGGTATAGTCTTTTCTAATCACCACTGCCCTTGCACCATATTCTCTGAGCAAACGTTCTACTTTTAACTTTTCTGCTACGGCATCAGTGGGCACTTTGTATAAAGCCATTTCTTGCCAAATGATTTCATCATTGGTATTATAATAGGCTTTTAATACTTCCACTTGCTTTTCAATTTGCAGGCAAAGCTTTCTTACTACTTCTACTGTTTCATTAATGACAATAGTAAAGCGATGTATGGATTCTACTTCAGAAGGAGATACATTTAAACTATCTATATTAATCTTTCTTCTAGAAAAAATAATCGCAATACGGTTGAGTAACCCAACTTGGTTCTCGGTATAAACAGTAATGGTATATTCTTTTTTCATAGTAATTATTTTAACCTGATTTCAGAAACACTACAACCTTGAGGCACCATTGGGAATACATTGTTTTCTTTTCCTACCATTACTTCCAATAAATAAGATCCATCGTGATCCAACATTTTTTGTAAAGCATTTTTTAGTAGTTCTCTATCATCTACAGATGCCCCATCAATACCATAAGCTTTTGCCAACTGAACAAAATCAGGACTTTGTATATCTACAAAAGAGTATCTTCTATCATTGAAAAGTTCTTGCCATTGACGTACCATTCCTAAAAAGCGATTATTTAAAATCAGGATTTTTACATTCAGACCAGTTTGCATAATGGTTCCCATTTCTTGTAATGTCATTTGAAAGCCACCATCACCAATTACTGCAACAACAGTTCTATCAAGTGCGCCAAACTTCGCCCCAATTGCTGCTGGCAATGCAAAGCCCATGGTACCTAATCCACCAGAAGTAATATTGCTTTTGGTTTTATTAAACTTTGCATACCTGCATGCTACCATTTGGTGTTGACCTACATCTGTTACAACAATTGCATTTCCACCCGTTAATTCATTTAATAAATGAATCACTTCGCCCATGGTTAACTCCCCTTTGGTAGGATGCAATTCCGCATTAATGACTGCATCATGTTCGTCTTTGGTATATTGATTAAACAATGCCAGCCATTCATTGTGTTGCTTTTCTTGAATCAGCTGAGTTAAAAGGGGCAGTGTTTCTTTACAATCTCCCCAAACAGGAACTGTTGCAGTTACATTCTTATTAATTTCAGCAGGATCGATATCAAGATGAATAATTTTTGCCTGCTTGGCATATTTATCTAACCTTCCTGTTACACGGTCATCAAAACGCATTCCAACCGCAATTAACACATCACATTCATTGGTTAACACATTCGGGCCATAATTGCCATGCATGCCTAACATACCCACATTTTGCGGATGATCAGTAGGCAAAGCACTTAACCCTAATATGGTCCAAGCTGCAGGCAATCCGCCTTTTTCAATAAATGCCTTAAATTCTTTTTCTGCTCTTCCAAGAATAACCCCCTGGCCAAAAATCACGAATGGCTTTTTAGCTTCATTTATTAGTTGAGCCGCAGCTTCAATATATTCTTTCCGAACAATTGGCTTTGGTCTATAGCTTCTGATATGATTGCACTTAGTATATCCTTCGTAGTTAAATTTTTGTATTTGAGCATTCTTACTAATATCAATTAATACAGGACCAGGTCTTCCGGAACCCGCTATATAAAATGCTTTCGATAAAACATGCGGAATTTCTGTAGCATCGGTTATTTGATAATTCCATTTAGTTACTGGCGTGGTAATATTTATTACATCAGTTTCCTGAAATGCATCTGTTCCTAATAAATGAGCAAATACTTGTCCGGTAATACAAACCAAAGGAGTACTGTCAATCATTGCATCTGCTAAACCAGTAACCAGATTGGTTGCCCCAGGTCCACTGGTGGCAAAAACTACACCTACTTTGCCACTACTTCTTGCATAACCTTGACCTGCATGAATTCCACCTTGCTCGTGTCTTACTAATACATGCTTTAAACGATCATTATAATCGTACAAAGCATCATATATAGGCATAATAGCACCACCCGGATAACCAAAAATCGTGTCTACTCCCTCTGCAATACAAGCTTCAAGCACTGCCTGCGATCCAGACAATTCTTTAGTTAACGCTGTATTAATAGTAAGTTGAACAACAATGTCTTTTTGATTGGATTCTTTAACGATTGTACTCATACAAAAAATATTTAAGCTTCATCAGTTACACAACCTTCAGAAGCATCTTTAACAGATTTAGCATATTTAAATAAAACGCCTTTTGTTGCATTCAAAGCAGGTTTAACCCACTGAGCCCTACGTGCAGCAATGATCTCATCCGAAACTTTCAAAGTCATTTTTTTAGTAGCCACATTCAATTCAATTACATCATCGTCTTGTACCAATCCAATTAAGCCACCATATACCGCTTCTGGGGTGATATGACCCACAACAAATCCATGGGTTCCACCACTAAAACGACCATCGGTAATTAGTGCAACAGACTTACCTAAACCTGCACCAATGATGGCGGATGTTGGCTTCAACATTTCTGGCATTCCAGGAGCTCCAACAGGCCCAACATTTCTAATCACTACCACATCGCCCGCTTTTATTTTACCGCTATTAATGCCTTCAATTAGTTCATATTCTCCGTCAAAAACCCTTGCAGGACCTTCAAACAATTCCCCTTCTTTACCACTGATTTTTGCCACGCTACCACCTGTGGCTAAATTGCCATAAAGTATTTGCAAATGACCAGTTGCTTTTAAAGGCGCTTCAACTGGTAGAATTATTTTTTGTTGATCAAAATCTAAATCGGGAACATTCACTAAATTTTCAGCAACGGTTTTTCCTGTTACCGTTAAACAATCCCCGTGTAATAATCCTTTAGACAAAAGATATTTCATTACAGCAGGTACCCCACCATATTGGTGTAAGTCTTGCATTAAATATTTACCACTTGGTTTAAAATCTGCAAGCACAGGAACTCGATCCGAAATAGTTTGAAAGTCATCTTGTGTTAAAGCAACACCCACACTCTTGGCCATCGCAATCAAATGCAACACCGCATTGGTGCTACCGCCCAATACCATGATAATCGTAATCGCATTCTCAAATGCTTTTCGTGTCATGATATCAGAAGGAAGAATATTTTTTTCCATTAAAATTTGAATGGCTTTTCCCGCATTCAAACATTCCTGTTGTTTCTCGATACTCAAAGCAGGATTAGAAGAAGAAAAAGGCAAACTCATTCTCATCACCTCTCACTTACTCAGCGAACTCGACGACCTCATTACCCACATCATTTACATGCAAGACGGTACTGTTGTATTTCACAAACATATCAACGACATAAAACGCGAAACCGGCGAAGAACGCATCTCTCGCTCCATCGCTCAAATCCTTAGAAAACAAGCAGTATGAATAAAATAGTCAAATTCATATTACTCGATATTCTAAAGAACAAAATCGTTGTCCTTTATACCCTGCTTTTAGCCGTATTTTCCTGGAGCGCATTCGGCATGGAAGACAATAGCACCAAAGGAATCCTTACGCTTCTGAACCTTATCCTGCTCACCGTTCCGCTCATTGCCATTCTGTTTTCTACCATTTACATTTACAATAGCTCCGAATTCATCGAACTGCTTCTTAGTCAGCCGATTAAACGTAAAAAAATCTGGTCAAGCATGTTTGTCGGACTAATCACCAGCTTCATCCTCGCCTTCACCATCGGTGCTGGCATTCCATTGCTCATTTATGCGCCTACAAACGTCGGTTTAATGATGTTCGCCATCGGAATCATCATCTCAGCCGTATTCGTTTCACTCGCCTTTTTAAGCTCCATACTAACACGCGATAAAGCCAAAGGAATCGGCATCGCCGTGCTACTTTGGATGTATTTCGCTCTCCTC
>JBKBWE010000257.1:0-4148 GCA_046289145.1 Sediminibacterium sp. | reverse complement strand
CATCTAAAAAGATTAGTTACATGAAATTATCCCAGTTCAAGTTTGACCTACCGTTAAACCTGATTGCACAAAACCCCACCAAAAGAAGAGAAGACAGCCGCCTAATGGTAGTTGACCGTAAAAGCGGGCACATGGAAAACCGCAACTTCAAAGACATTTTAGACTATTACGACGACAAAGACGTATTTGTAGTAAACAACACCAAAGTTTTTCCTGCCAGAATGTACGGTAGAAAAGAAAAAACTGGTGCAAAAATCGAAGTATTTCTTTTGCGCGAATTAAACAAACCCAATCGTTTATGGGATGTTATTGTTGATCCCGCAAGAAAAATAAGAGTGGGTAATAAACTGTATTTTGGAGACAATGAAGAGTTAGTAGCAGAAGTGATAGATAATACCACTAGCCGTGGAAGAACCATTCGCTTTTTATGGGATGATGATGATGCAAGTTTTAAGAAAATGTTGGAATTCTTAGGGGAAACACCTTTGCCAAAATACATCAAGCGTAAGCCAGACGAAGAAGATAAAGAACGTTATCAAACAGTCTATGCTAAACACGAAGGAGCAGTTGCAGCACCAACTGCAGGCTTGCATTTTAGTAAAGAATTAATTAAGCGTTGTGAAATACAAGGTATCCGTTTTGCTGAAGTAACCCTTCATACAGGTTTAGGAACTTTCCGCCCAATTGAAGTAGAAGATTTGAGTAAACACAAAATGGATGCAGAATACTACCAGATTGATGAACAAGCTTGCGCTATTGTAAATAAAGCAAAAGAAAGCGGCAAAAGAATTTGTTCAATTGGCACAACAACTATGCGTGCCATGGAAAGTAGTTTTACTGCTCAAAAATTATTGAAACCAAGCGAAGGTTGGACCAACCATTTTATCCATCCCCCCTACACATTTAATGTTGCAGATAGCTTGGTAACCAATTTTCATTTGCCTAAAACAAGTTTATTAATCATGACTTGTGCTTTTGCAGGCTATGATTTAGCAATTGAAGCATATAAGAAAGCAATTAAAGACAAATATCGTTTCTTCAGTTATGGAGATGCGCTATTGATTGTTTAATCAGTTTATAACTTTACTCAAGACACTCTCTGGTGTCTGGTACTAAATAAAAAAACTCCCTCAAATTGATGGGAGTTTTTTTATGCCTAAACTTTTTTAGGCGCTTTTTTATAATTTTTTTCATAAAGTTTAATCCAATCTTCTGTAGTCATTTTTTGAACCAACTCCCCAATGAGCTCATAAGGGACAACAGCATTCTTTTTAAAACGCATACAACTTTTTCCCATGTCTAATTTTGAGGGAACCTCCTTAGCATATGCTTCTGTAAACCACTTTAGCAATTTTGGATCCGCATAAATTCCCATATGATAAAATGCTACAAAATTTTTTTGAGCAGCAAGACCCATAAAAGGGAGTGGTAGTGTTGGATTACAATGGTACCCGTCCGGATAAATACTGTGTGGAATTACATAACCAATCATGCCATAATTCATGACCTCCTTAAACCCCTTAGGTAAATTTTTCTTTATTATTTTTTGCAGTTTACCTACAACCAATTTTTGATCTTCTGGTATTTGTTCTAAGTATTCACCTACTGTTTTAGCATCACTAGTCATGTTGATGGGTTTAATTTTTTATAGCGAATATTTGCAATAAAGCTAAGTAGTAAACTAAGAAATGTAAATAAAACAAGCACCACTAAACATTTCAAAAAAGATTGCAATAGCCCAATCTTACTTACATCTAAAAATGGATATGGATAAAACTGAGTTAATGCACCATGAATAATCGTATAAACAAAATACAACGCAGGATATATTAACCAGTAGGGAATTGAAGTATAATTCACTTTTTTAGGTGATACAAATACCACCCAATATAATAAGGTAACAATTGGCGTAAAACTATGTAATCCGTGGTCGGCAATCTTTGCCAAACCTTGTGGATTGTGAATCTTACTTAGCACAATATGGTAAACAATTCCTACGACTGTAATATAAACAGTAACTGCTGTACTGGTTTCTGACCTAGTCCAAAAGCCATTTTCGCCTAATTCAGCAGAAAGTGCTTTTGAAATAAAATAGGCAAAGACAATCAAATTACTCAAAATCGTAAAGTAGCTAAAGAATCGTATAATTACTACAACTATAGAATCACTGGTTGGTGCCTGAATCATTAATACCAATTGCAAAAAAATACTGCAAAAAACTAATAAAGCAATTATACCAGCTATAGTATTGGGATGTTTAATCATAATTAGGTACAATAATAAATACCTAATATACTAATTAAATGGCTGAATCATGTTGTCCAACTAGCATTTATCTACGAAAATCAAGTGGCAGCAAATTGGAAAGTTTCTCAGACCAAGCCCAATAATCCATTGTAAGAATATCCTTTCCTTGAAAATAACTTCCGTTGGCTAATACTGCAACTACTTTATCTGAATCAGGCATAAATAGTCTTGCTGTAATAGGGGCTCCTTGTTGAATACCTCTACTTTGCCTTACAAATGCTGATGGCATACTTTTATGCTTGTATACTACTTGAATATAATCTTTGAACTGAAGCCCTGCTGTAGTACTATCAATGGCAAACGCTATACTATCGCCCGTTATTGGCATATCAATTAAGACATCTACTTCTTGTAATGGATGCTGTCCGTTTACTGTAATACTCGTATTGGGCGTTTTATTTTTAACTATTTTACGTAACTCAAATCCTTCTTTTTGCAATTGATTTCTATAAAGTGACCGCATGAAATGCATTAATGAACCCTCAAATGTTTCATTCCTATTCGTTAACCATCGGGATTGTTGACGATTATTTCTAGGTGTTTTTTCCTTAAATAAAGGATACCCTTGGTAATAAAAAATCGTTGATTTATAATTATACTCAAAATTCAATAGCTTATATTCTAAATCGAACCCTAAAGCATTATTAACAATTTTTAATGGCTCATCAGCATATGCATAGAGTACATTATCCTTTTTATTATATCGAAATTTTACTGCATTTTTATTTAATAATTTACATTCCAATGCATTAGGTGTTTTCCCAATCAACATTTCCATAAAAAATTCACCCCACTTATCCCAACCATTTTTATCATAATTACCAACAATTACTTCTTGCAATTCAGTTGGCTTAGGCGTTAATTGGACAACTAAATAATCAGAAATTTGATTAGAATTTATTTCTTTAACATAAGTTTCATAACCTAGGATAGCAACGACCAAATTATATCTACCGGTTGGTAATGGATCAATGATAAAACTACCATCCTCTTTTGAAACAGCACCAACAGATGTATTACTTAAAAAAATACTTGCGGAAGCAATTGGCACTTCAGTTCCTGAAACGACAACCTTACCTATTAACTTTTTTTGCGCTTGAACATTCAATACAAATAAACTGAATAGCAAAATGAAAAAATGCTTCATAGCTTGTGTAATTGTATTAGGAACCTATGTAAAAAATCAAACTTGCTAATAATCCAGCAACTACAGAAATGAGCAAAGTCATTAATGACCAAGATTTAAATGTTTGGTTTTCTGTTAATCCTAGATATTGCTTAACCAACCAAAAACCACTATCATTAACATGAGAAAAAATAGAAGCACCAGCAGCAATTGCAGCAACCATTGCAGCCATTTGTAAAGGCGAATACATTCCAGCAATTAATAAAGGGGCTAATAAACTAGCAGCGGTAATCATGGCAACTGTTGCAGAACCTTGTAAAAGTCTAATTATGGCTGCAGACAAGTATGCAAAGAAAATTACTGAAACCCCTGCGTTTAAAAGCAATTCGGCTAATAATTTTCCAGCACCAGTATTAACCAATACTTGTTTAAATACGCCGCCAGCCCCTGTTACCAAAATGATAGCACCTGCAGGAGCCATTGACTGAATAGAGATTTTACTCAACTCATTAGCACTATATCCCTTTTGTATACCCAATAAAATCCATGCAACAATATTTGCAATTATTAATGCAGAAAATGGATGACCAACTAATGCTACTAATTCAATTACCAATGTATTATTAACCCCTATTAAACCTGAATCAAAACAAGTTTTCAATAATATTAAAACAATAGGCAAAAAAACTATTCCAATAGTTAGCCCAAAAGAAGG
>JBKBWE010000256.1:0-4192 GCA_046289145.1 Sediminibacterium sp. | reverse complement strand
AATGATGGATTAGCCGTAAAATGTAGGGCTGTTGTTTGCAACAAAGCTGGAGTGGCTTGGAATACTTCAGACAGTTCTGATCCCTCAAAAAGTATTTTTACATTCTTTGTATTTGTCAATTGTTTTTTATCGGCATAATACGTATTACATATTTGTGGGTTCAACATAGTGGCTGGTGAAACAGCCGCCAATGCAGTGGCTAATTCAGCTGCAAAGGATTGCGTTGCTTCATCGTCTAGTGCAAAAATTAATCCTGGACTGGTGCAAAACTGCCCTACTCCTAAACAAATTGAACCTGCTAATGCAGCTGCGATAGAAGTGGTTTTTTGAGCCAATAATTCAGGTAGTAGTATTACCGGATTGATGCTGCTCATTTCTGCATATACAGGAATGGGAGTTTTCCTTTTTTGTGTTGCAGTGGCATACAATGCCATACCCGCTTTATATGATCCAGTAAAACCAATGGCTTGTATTCTTTCATCGGCTGCTAATTGTTGACCCAAAATAGGACCTGTTCCTATTAAACTTGCAAATACGCCCTTTGGCATTCCAGTTTTTTCTGCAGCGCGCAAAACTGCTTTTGCAACCAACTCGCTGGTTCCCAAATGCGACTCATGGGCTTTAACAATCACCGGGCATCCCGCTGCCAGGGCAGATGCGGTATCACCTCCAGCGGTTGAATAAGCATAAGGAAAATTACTTGCCCCAAAAACCAACACAGGACCAATGGGTTGTAGTATTCTTCTTAAATCGGCCCTGGGCAAGGGTTGCCGTTCAGGCATTGCAGTGTCTATCACTGCATCGCACCATGAACCATTCCTTAATAAATTGGCATATAGTTTTAATTGTGTACAAGTTCTCCCTCTTTCTCCTGTTAGTCTTGCCATAGGCAAAGCAGTTTCTTCATGGGTTTTTTCTAATAATACATCGCCCAATTCCATGATTTCTTCTGCAATGGTTTCTAAAAATTCCGCTCTTTCAATAAAGGATTTTTTGCTGAATGGAATGGAAGCTGCCGCTGCATCAGAAAGTGCTTGTTCTATTTCTTCTGATGTAGAAATAGGAAAAGTTGTTGGTATAAATGCGCCTTTTAATGTGCTAAATGATTGTAAGTTGATAGACATAATATTTTATAATGATCGATAGTCTGGTAAATTAGGACGTTTAGCCAAAGCGCTGGTAATGATATTATTAACCTTGTTTAATTCTTCTCCTACTAATGGCAGTCGGGGCGCTCGCACATGCGGAGAGCCAATACCAGTATGGGTTGCAGCCAACTTAATATACTGTACCAATTTAGGGTGTATATCTAATTCTAATATGGGCAAGAACCAACGATAAATGCTTAATGCTTCTGCTAACTTTCCCGCTTTGGTTAATTTATATATTGCAACGGTTTCTTCAGGGAAAGCATCTACTAAGCCTGCAATCCAACCATCTGCCCCCAAACAAAGTTCTTCGTATGCGAGTGTATCTACTCCACAAAGAATCTTAAATCGATCTCCAAAACGATTTTTCATCCTGGTTACATTAGAAACATCTCTGGTAGACTCTTTTACTGCTTGAATATTAGGGTGCTCCATCAATGCTTCAAACATGTCTAATGTTACTTCAATTTTATAATCGACTGGATTATTGTAAATCATAATAGACAAAGAAGTGGCTGCAGCTACCGCTTTAAAATATTGAACAGTTTCGTTATCGTCCGACTTATAACGCATAGGTGGCAACAACATAAAACCATCTGCACCTGCCGCTTCTGCTTCTTTTGCAAATGCTACTGCGGCTTTGGTGGTAGACTCTGCAATGTTTAAAATAATGGGAAAGTTCATGGGCGCAATTAGTTTGGCCCTTTTTAAAAGCATGATTTTTTCTTCGTTCAATAAAGTACTTGCTTCGCCTAATGAACCCCCAATAATCACTCCATGAACACCAGCATCAATTTGCGCTTGCAGGTTTTTTAAAAACAATTTTTCATCAATGCTTTCGTCGGAATTAAAAGGTGTTAAAAGTGCGGGATATACACCTTTCCAATTGGGTGTTGCCATTATTACAGTTTTTGGTAAACAATTTAACCAAAACTAATGGGCTAGTCCAAATTATTATACCAATATCTTGTATTGCTTATTTCAATAGGTGAGAAAGGGTTCCGTAGTCTTTGGTAAACGCAATAATATTATTGTATTGCTTAAATTCATCTGGCGTATGCATGGTAGTTATTGCTACCGCTTTCATTCCTGCATTTGCAGCTGCTTCTACTCCTTTGGGGGCGTCTTCAAAAACAACACAGTCAGCAGGATCTACTCCTAAATCAGTAGCCCCTTTTAAAAAAACGGCTGGATCGGGTTTACTAACTGGCACATCAAAAGCACTTACTACTGTAGAAAAGAAATGGCGAATATTTAATTCATCCAACACAAAATCAATATTAAATGGAATAGCTGCAGAACCAATACCCATTGGAATTCCAGCGGCTTTGGCTGCCTGTAGAAATTCCATTAAACCATCAAGGGGTTTCATATATGGCCTGTATATCTCTTGGTATTTTCTTTCTTTAGCCATTTCAATTTCGCTTACTTGGGCAGGACTAAATGTTCCTTTACCAAATACCCGATCTAATAACTCTGAGTTTTTACCATACATTTCTGCAGCAACTTCTTCAAAACTCATTTTGGCCCCCAATTCATGTACTAATACATTATACCATACTTTTTTATGGTATGCCATATCATCTACAATTGTGCCATTTAAATCGAATAGGAATGCCTTTGCCATTCTTTAAATTTGTGGCAAAACTAAAATAAAATGGTTAGAACTTATTTGGATTTACCCTTGTAACCGGTTGCTATTTTAAGCAATAATTTAAGGTACAATTTTAGAGAGTAAGAATTTACTTGAAACTTCAATGCATCTTTAGCAACAATCAGCGCTTCTTCAACATCATGATTCGCATGCCATTGTCTATGTGCCAAATTAGCAAAATAGAAAGCATAGTTTTTACGAGATGCTTTTTCAGACTCAGCTCTCAAATGTTCAGGAAGATTTGCAATATTGTACAACAATGTTTTTTCTATGTCTAGAAAATTTTTCCTGTTCTTAAAAGATTTTGCAGTTACATTTTCATCGTGGTTTCTGTATTTGGCTAATACTTCTGGATGATAAGCTACTGGATACTTGGCGGCAATTCTATTCCACATTAACCAGTCTTCGCAACAATGAACCATATAAAAGGAACCTAAATCCTCATAAGTACTGCGCTTTACTACTTTGGCAGGAGGTTCTAGCCATTGACGAATTGCAATTCTTTGTTGCCAATTTTTCAATATTCCCCTTTCTTCACCCACAGGTGCGTTTGTCCATACAGGAACACCCATATCATTTACCACTCTCCAATCTGTACAAGCAGCGCCAGCTTCAGGGAAATCAATAAATAATTGGGTGATGGCTTTATAAAAACCTGGCTCTACATAATCGTCTCCATGTAAAATATGAATGTATTCTCCAACAGCTCTATTAATGCAGGTTTCAAAGTTTCTAACATTACCCACATTTACGGGTTGTCTATAATAACCAATTCTACCTTTCCCAACCCTTTCAACAATTTCGGCTACATCACCTTCATTGCTTACATCGTCTACTACTTCTATTTGCATTCTGTCTGGTCCAAAATCTTGGCATAAAACGGAACGCAAGGTTTGCTCTAAATAGGCTAAACCGTTGTAAACAGGAATCATTACAGACCATTGTAACCGTTTAGTACCAGAAGGGAGTGGCAGTATTACAGGAGGTGTAGATGGTATTCGCTCAAAATTGGATTCGGGCATTCATCAGTTAATTGGGATATAAATATAGTGCTGTTTCTGTAAACAGCACTATAAAATTAGCTTAAAGCTTCTCCCTAGAATTGGTGAGAAAGCATCAATACCCAATTTCTTCCTGGGGCATTCAATGGCAATGCTGTTGTTATAAATCTGCTTAAATGTTCTCGATAAGAAAAATCAAATAAGTTGTGTACGGCTACAGTTAACAATAAATTTTTCGCCGCCATAGCTTTCACCCCTAAATCAATTACAGTAAAGTCTCCTGTTGCTTTTTCAATAAATGAATTGGAGATACGATTCTGTTCAAAACTATGTCTAAGGTTCAGATAAGGCTGTAGTTTTGAATTCATTAAACTAGCCGCTAATTTATA
>JBKBWE010000255.1:0-4279 GCA_046289145.1 Sediminibacterium sp. | reverse complement strand
TAAAGTTACTAAAGTCGCAACCGGGGAAGTACATTCGATCTAATCCTTCAAAGTCTGCTTTCAAATCCCTTAAAAAATTTACTTTTTGAAATGCCGATCCAAGGCTACAAGCATATGGTTTTAAGTGTTCGTAGCTAGTTCTATCTCCATTGCAAAAAACATATAAACACATTAAACCCACCACTTCAGCACTACCATAAATGTATTCTTCATATCCCGATTTATCGTACTGCTTTTTACCTAAATCCATTTCCATACTATGCAAAAAAGCATCAATTAATTGACGGTCAATTTTAAATTCATTCACCGTTAATTGAAAGCTATGCAAAATGGGATTCAATGAAATTTTCTGTTCAATTGCTTGGTAAGTTGCTGCTTTAAATTCTGCCAGTAATGTTTCTTTATCAAAGTCATGGAATGTATCTACTATTTCGTCTGCGAATCTTACAAAACCGTAAATATTGAATACGGGTGTTCTAAGATCTTTGTGCAAGAGACGAATAGAAGAAGAAAAACTAGTGCTATAAAGCTCGGTAGTAATTCTGCTACATTCTTGGCTTACTTGGTGAAACAGTTTAATCATATAATTTCGAAATTTCTTTAGCCACTACTTCGCCGCTGATTAAGCTAGGCGGAACGCCCGGCCCAGGAACGGTAAGTTGCCCTGTAAAGAATAGGTTTTTTACTTTTTTACTTCTACATGACGGCTTTAAAACAGCAGTTTGTAGTAAAGTGTTCGCTAAACCATATGCATTTCCTTTAAAAGCGTTGTATTCGCTAATAAAATCGCTTTGAGCAAAGGTTTTTTTATAAATAATTGCATCGGCTATTGATTGCCCAATCTGTTTTTCAATCCGTTTTACGATCAAATTAAAATATTTTTCCCGCAATTCATCCGTATCGCCAGACAAACCGGTTGCAACTGGAATTAATAAAAATAAATTTTCACAACCTTCAGGCGCAACAGTTGGGTCTGTAACCGAGGGAACACACATGTAAAACAGTGGATCGGTAGGCCACTCTTTGGTTGTATAAATTTCTTTACCGTGTAAGCCAAAATCGGTGTCAAAAAAAAGTGAATGATGCGGCACTCCTGTTAGGCGTTTATTTAAGCCAATATAATATAACAAACAGCTTGGAGCCATGACCCGTTTATCCCAATAGGACGCTGTATAAGTTTGGTATTTGGGCTGTAATAATTCGGTTTCAACATGATGATAATCTGCACCACCTACAATAACATCTGCTTCAAGCTCTATCATTACTTTTCCTGCTGGTGTATTAGCCATGCAAGAAACCGATTTTGCTACACCGTTTTCTACGTTTATTTGATTTACACTATGATTAAACCTAAAATTGACTCCTAAAGAAACCGCTAAATCATACATTCCTTGTACAATTTCGTACATCCCTTTATTGGGATACCATGTTCCTCCTTTAATATCAGCATAGTTCATTAAACTATATAATGCTGGCGTATGTTCTGGCAAAGCACCTAGAAACAAAACGGGGAATTCCATTAATTCAACCAGTTTGGGATTCTTAAAATACTTGCCCACATGAGATTTCATTGAATTAAAAACATCCAATTTAAAAACCCCTTTTACCAAATCTATGTCTAAGAATTCTGTGAGTGATTGCCCCGGTTTAAACACCAATTTGTTTACCCCTACTTCATATTTATAAGCAGCTTCTTTCATGAACAGGTCTAATTGGGTTCCTGCACCTGGCTCTAGTTTTTCAAATAAAGCTTTTAATTCTTGATAATTGGCAGGTATATCTGTTACATCATCTGGCCAATATACTCTGTAAGAAGGATCTAATCGGGTAAGTTGATAATAGTCGCTCACTTTTTTTCCGAATTGCTCAAAGTAGCGTTCAAATACATCGGGCATCCAATACCAGCTTGGTCCCATATCAAAGGTGAATCCTTGGGCTGTGTACTTTCTGGCCCTACCTCCAGGTAGTTCATGTTGTTCTAGTAGTGTAACATTCCAGCCCGATCTGGCTAGAAAGGAAGCCGCGGACATGCCCGCGAAACCACTTCCGATAACGATCGCTTGCTTATTCTTCACTTGAAACGTAAGTTAATGAAATTTCTTAGAAACGCTGTACATGCGCTTTTAGCAGTTTTCTAGCAAAGTGAATTCTGCTTTTAATAGTACCCAAAGGCTCATCTAACATCTCTGCAATTTCATGGTATTTGTAGCCATCAAAATATAACAAAAATGGATTTCTAAAAATCTCCGGCAAATTATGAATAGCTTGTTTTACTTCTTTCATATTTATTCCAGCGATGGCTTCATTAGCAACAGCCCCTTGATTAAAGTCTAATAAGAATTCATTAGGCGTATTATCAAAAATGGTTGCTTGCTTAGATTTTCTTCGGTAGTTGTTGATGAAAATATTACGCATGATGGTGTACAACCATGCTTTGATATTGGTACCAACATTGTACTTGTCTTTGTTAGCCAATGCCCTGAACAAAGTTTCCTGATAAAGGTCTTTGGCCGCTTCTTGATCACGTGTTAAAGTAACCGCAAATGGTTTCAAAAAATCCGCATTATTAACCAGCATTTGATTGAAATCTAGCGTAGACATGGCGTATTGTTTAATTTATTAGAGCATAAAGGTAAACATAATATTCGGTACGCAAGGATATTTTTGTTTAATTTTTACTAAAGAAATGTGAAACAAAAAACCCGCTGATAGCGGGTTGATTGATTGCTGTTTAAACATTATAATATATTGCTATAAGGCTGTTATGTATTCCATAACCTCAGAAAGTGACTTCTTAAATGACACATTTGTAGGAATTCGCTTCTTGTAATTCTGGGTTAAAGCTCCTGAAACAATCACTTGAAATTCAGGTATTCTGTTCTGCACATTTACAAGGAACTTTTCAAAATTGAAATTATTGGCAACAGAAGTTAAATGAGAATATAAAAAGTCGGGCTTCTTTAAAGTAGCCACATATTCCACATCTTTTAAAGGCACATTGGCGCCCAAATAGATGACTTTAATTCCTCTACTCTTAAATAAATAATTGGTAAATAAAATACCCAATTCATGGTGTTCTCCCTCCGGCAAAAAGACTAATACCGTCTTTTTTTGAACCAATGGGGCATGGCAGGTTTCAATACCCATGATTAATTTCTGACGAATAATATTGGTTACCAAATGTTCTTGGGCTGGATTAATATGGTTGGTTATCCATAGAATACCAATTCTTTCCAAGAAGGGAAATATTATTTGTGGGATGGTTTTTTCAATCCCTTTGCTTTTGATATACCCGTCCAATAGCATTTCAAATTCATCCAATTTCATGTCTACCATGCAACTGATCAACTCGTTTACCATTCGCTCAATTTGAGCTTGAGCTTGGTTTAATGCAAGCGTTTTCTCCCGCATTTCTGCGGTGCTCATCTTATCAATATGAGAGATTTTAAATCCGTACTTGTTCAATAATGCAATATTGAGTACAGTCTTTAACTCATCACCTGAATAATAACGGATATTGGTTTCTGTGCGCTGTGGGTTTAGGAACGAATACCGCTGTTCCCAAATACGGATGGTATGCGCTTTAATACCCGACAGGTTTTCTAAATCTTTGATTGTAAAGGCATTCATACAATAGTAACGCTGCGAATCCAGATTTGTTTAAAAGATTTACAAAACCTTTAAACGCTTTAAGTATTCCCCATACCCACTTTTAGCATATTTCTCCCCTAAAAGCATCAATTGTGCCCTATCAATAAAGCCCATTCTGTAAGCAACTTCTTCAATACAACCTACTTTCTGGCTCTGGCGTTTTTCTATTACGCGAACAAATTCACAAGCATCCGCAAATGAATCAAAAGTACCCGTATCTAACCATGCGGTACCCCTATTCATAATACCCACTTGCAAAATTCCTTTTTCTAAATAAACCCTGTTTACATCGGTAATTTCATATTCACCTCTGGGTGAGGGAGCTATATTTTTGGCAATTTCTACTACACTGTTGTCATAAAAATATAAGCCTGGCACTGCATAATTAGACTTAGGCTGTTTAGGTTTCTCTTCTATTGAAATAGCTTGTTTTTGGTCATTAAATGCTACTACACCATATCGCTCAGGATCATTTACTTCGTAGGCAAAAACGGCCGCCCCATTTACATCATTGAAACTTTGTACCAGCTTACTAAAGCCTGCTCCATAAAAAATATTGTCGCCTAAAATCAAACAAACTTTATCGTTGCCAATAAATTTTTCACCGATTACAAATGCTTGTGCCAAG
>JBKBWE010000254.1:0-4317 GCA_046289145.1 Sediminibacterium sp. | reverse complement strand
TACAATAATGTACCCGTAAGTGTTAGAAATGGTATAAGCTTATCAAATCAAGGTGCAGACTTCAATGTTTTAGGTAATGAAGCAGTGAAAACAACAGGAAAAGGCAAAGCATATGGTTTTGAATTTTTTGCTCAACAAAAATTGACACAACGTTTTTATGGCGTATTAAGCTATACCTGGTTTGTAAGCAAGTATACTAATGACAACAATACCTATACTTCAAGTTCTTGGGATAATCGTCACTTATTAAGTGCCGTAATTGGTTACAAAATGAAAAGAAACTGGGAAATTGGACTCAAATTCAGGTACCAAGGTGGAGTACCCTATACACCCTATGATTTAATCGCAAGTAGACAGAACTACCTAGCATTGGGAACTGGGATTCCTGATTACACTAATATCAATACACAACGATTAAACGCTTTCAATAGTAGTGATATCAGAATTGATAAAAAATGGTATTATAAGAAATTTACCTTAGACTTATTTGTAGATATTACCAATTGGTATTTGGCTAAAAGCCCTGCACAAGCATCTTATACATTTCAAAGAAATTCAACTAACACAGGTTTTCTTACTACAGATGGACAACCCATTCAAAATAATGGAAGCAATGCCATACCATTCCTGTTAAGTAATAATGACGCCAATGTTACACCAACCATTGGATTCATCATTGAGTTCTAATTTTATTCTTGTATACAATTCTAACCATTTGAAGTACAACTGATAAGATGATTAGTGCTACTCCGTAATAAAAACTATTTGAAAGGTGTTTATTTTCATCAAATAAAATAAATGCCATGATAATCGCATAAACTGGTTCTAAATTCAAACTTAAGTTTTGGGTAAATGCAGATACTTTTTTTAAAGAGTCTAACATGAGTTGCATAGCAACAATAGTACAAAGCCAACTCAATACCAATAACCATACCCAATCTGATAGTGTAGGAATTAAACTCATTTCAGGAAAAAAATAACCATAAGCTGGCATCAATAAAGTCAGTACCAACAAACCTCCAGTTAATTCATATAACATAATAACTAATGGCTCTACTTTATCTACTTGTTTTTTATTCAATACCGAGAATAAGGCTGCTAAAAATGCAGAAATAATTCCCACTATAATTCCTGTTTGATAACGCTGGTCAAAATGGAATATCAAATAAATACCCAATAAACTAATTAACCCCAACCCTACTTCGGCCCATTGAATTTTTTTTGTAACTATTAATGGCTCTAATAAAGCGGTGAATAATCCAGTTGCAGAGAAACATACCAACCCAATAGATACATTCGACAACTTTATGCTTCCATAAAAAGCCACCCAATGCAATGCAATTAAGCAGCCAATTAATAGAAAACGAACAACCTTAGTTTTGGGAAGTTGAGCCGATTTACGGGTAATTTTAAATAGTACCGACAAGCTAACTACGGTAATCATGATTCTATACCAAACCAAACTCATTTCATTCAAACTAATCAAAACGCCCAATATACCAGTGAAGCCTGCTAAAAAGACGGAGATATGTAATTTGATAAGTGCTTGCTTCACAATTAGGTTTAACTCGCTTTAACTCGTTTCCGATAATTTTTAAACATACTTTGCCATTGAATACTAATTACCCCAAGCACCCCTTCTTTAATAATACCCTTATTCATTTTACTTACGCCTATTTTTCTATCCTTAAAGATGATTGGGACTTCTTTAATTATAAATCCAAGCTTCCATGCAGCAAATTTCATTTCAATTTGAAAAGCATAACCAACAAATGAAATCATGTCGAAATTAATGGCTTCTAATACTTCCCTTTTATAACAAACAAAACCCGCAGTAGGATCTTGCACGGGCATCCACGTAAGTATTTTTGTATAAAGTGCCCCTCCTCTAGAATACAATTGTCTATCCCAAGGCCAATTCTCCGTTTGACCTCCTTTTACATACCTACTTCCCACTGCTACCTGTGCACCGTCATTTTTACAAGACAAATACAATCTTTCTAAATCATTGGGGTCATGAGAAAAATCGGCATCCATTTCAAAAATAAATTGATAGTCTCTATTCAAACACCATTTAAACCCATGAATATAAGCAGTTCCTAGCCCAAGCTTTCCCTTTCGTTCTTCTAAAAACAATTGCTGAGGATATGATTGAATTAATTGCTTTACAATATCTGCAGTGCCATCAGGTGAGCCATCGTCTATTACTAATATATGGTAACCTTGATCCAAGGAAAAAACTGCTTGAATAATGGAAGCGATATTATCCTTCTCATTAAAAGTGGGTATGATTACAATTTTTTCCAATGCCTATTTCTTCAGTAAAGTTCTATTTAAAATTTCGGTTAGCTTTTGTTTGGTATTCATTGCAAAATCACCTTTCATCATCCAATCATAATATTGTGGCTCTTCTTTTAATACTTGGGTAACTGGTTTCCCTTTATGTTTTCCAAAATTGAATACTTCTATTCCATTTTCTTTCACAAATCTTCTAGCAAAGTCAACAATATCGTCTTCGCCTGTAAACTTAACAATACTATCCACTGTATCACCTATTTGAGGATATCTTTCAATTTGAGCTTCTAATACTTCCCAGGTAGCTGTTGCATCTACTTCTGCACTATGTGCCCCATCTAGTACCTTATTACAATAAAACTTATATGCTGCACCAAGGGTTCTCTGTTCCATCATATGAAACACTTTTTGCACATCTACCAATTTTCTACCATCCACAGAAAATGAAACGCCCGCTCTTAAAAATTCTTCAATCAACATGGGCACATCAAATCGATTGCTATTATAACCGCCCATATCACAATTGTCCATGAATTGTTTAATCTCATTAGCTACCTGCTTAAAACTTGGTGCGTCCTTCACCATTTCATCGGTAATTCCATGAACATCTGAAGCACCAGAAGGAATTGGAATAAGTGGGTTTATTAATTTACGCTTCACTTGTCTTGTTCCATCAGGCAAAATTTTTACAATGGCTATTTCAACAATTCTATCGTTACTGATATTAACACCAGTTGTTTCAAGATCAATAAATGCGATGGGTCTGGTTAAATTTAATTTCATTGTTATCCTTCAGAATTATTATGCATGATTACTTTAGCCAACGAATTTATGTTTAATCCATCATAATTACCACTACTCATGAATAGAATATTTGTGTCGTGATTAGGTATATTTAATAACCATTTTTCTAACTCACTCTTTTCATTCATTACTATAAGACCAGATTTACCAAATCCTTCTATTACTTTTTCTGAAGGCAAATCGGGCATTTGCTTGATTTCCAATGCATGTTTCGCATAAAACACCACACTTTCATCTAACTCATCTAATGCCCCTCTATATTCATTCATAAATGCAACATTTAAGCTGCTGTAAGTATGCAACTCAAGTATTCCAAACAATCTTCGTTTAGGAAACTGTTGTTTAACTGCTTGCACTGTAGCTTTCACTTTGCTTGGTGCATGTGCAAAATCTCTATAGATACACATAGATTCATTAGACGCTAACAACTCTAATCGTTTAGATGCACCAGTGAAGTCTTTCATAGATTCTAAAAAATTATTCGCACTTACTCCCAATGACTTACATACATAATAGGCTGCCAAACAATTCATTAAATTATGATTACCGAAAACACTTAAGGTCCCTTTATGACTTTCAATTTGAATGGTAGTAATGCCATTTTCAATACTAAATGGTGGAACCTGGTAAGGTTGATAGCGAATATCGGATCGTTTACTTTTTTCAATAATATCTACCAATACTTTATCTGACTCATTATAAATTAACAAGCCACCTTTTTCGATTCGATTGATAAATATGGTGAATTGTTCTAAATAGAACTCAAAAGTGGGAAACACATTAATATGATCCCAAGCAATACCAGTTAGTATGGCAATATGAGGATACAAAAAATGGAATTTTGGTTTTTTCTCTATTGCACTTGCTGGGTATTCGTCACCCTCACAAACTATAATAGGTGCCTCTGTAATATTTACAGACTGTTCGAAGCCCGACAGCTTTGCTCCCACTAAATAATCGAAATCGAGACCTTGTTTATTAAGTACATGCATGATCATGCTGGTAGTAGTGGTTTTACCATGACTACCCCCTACCACTATTCGCTGTTTATTTATAGACTCCTTATAAATATATGCTGGAAAAGAGTATATATTTAGACCTAAAGCCTTGGCTTTCAATAGTTCAGGATTATCTGCACGTGCATGCATCCCTAATATTACAGCATCCAAATCGGGTTGAATCTTATTTTCATTCCAACCAATTTGTTCAGGAAACAGC
>JBKBWE010000009.1:23726-24249 GCA_046289145.1 Sediminibacterium sp. | reverse complement strand
AGAAAAAAGATATAGTGATTTATTTCATTTAAGTCCACTACCAATGTGGGTGTACGATATAGAAACCTTAGAATTTTTGGACGTAAATGATGCTGCCCAAAAACATTATGGATATAATAAAGATGAATTTTTTGCAATGACCATAAGGGATATAAGACCAAAAGAAGATATCACTCATTTTGAAGAACAGTTGAATATAATGCATCAAAATCCGTTTCAATTCATGACGGGTGTATTTAGGCATGTCAAAAAAAATGGAAAAATCATTATTACCGAAATTCAAAGCAACTATATATCGTATAAAGAGAGAAATGCTAGGGTAATATTGGTAAACGATATTACAGAAAGACTTGATTATATTAGTGCAATAGAATCTAAAAACAAAGAACTACAAAATATTGCTTGGCTTCAGTCTCATGTAATGAGAGCACCAGTGGCTAAAATAATGGGCATTGTACATTTATTACAACAACTAGAATTAAACCAGCATGAAAAAGAAACCTTATTAGTAGACTTGGTTTCT
>JBKBWE010000009.1:0-23716 GCA_046289145.1 Sediminibacterium sp. | reverse complement strand
ATATAGCCAAGAAAACACACGATGTAAGACTAAAGTAATCATTTGTTACTCCATTTCTAATTGATAGACCGTGTCTATCTCATCTTGTTGTATATTCTTCAAATAAATAAATACCCCTTCATTTACTTGTTTGAACTCTACTGATGCTTTTGTAGTAAATAACTGAACTGATTTAATTTTATTTCCGCTCATTGGAACAAAAATGTAATTATTGGCAACCTTTTTTAATTGGTGTATATATACTTTCTTGTCTTTAGCTGTTACTACTCCCCACTCTTGACTTGGAATAATATTTCCCCTAGTTCCCTGAACAGAAGTAGCATATTGTTGCATCCAATTTCCCAATAATTTTAGTGTATCAATATTCTCCATCTGAATTTTACCATTCGGCATTGGCCCCACATTCAATAAGAAATTGGTATTGAGTGATGCTGCTTTTACTAAATAATGAACTAAATCTTTTACAGACTTGCGCGCATGGTCTGTTATATTATATCCCCATGAATTATTCATGGTTTCGCATGTTTCTAAGGGCAATTGATCAGATGGCTTTTGAAAGCTTAATCCAGTATGATTTTGACCTGGCAAGTCCTTTTCAAACATTTGAAAATCTTCCCCTGGCAATGGATCTAAGTGATGATTATTCCCTATTAAACAAGCGGGTTGCAGCTGATGAATTAGTTCATAAATTTCATTGTATTGCCAATTGATTCTTGAGCTTCTATCTTTTGAACCTTCGGGATTAGTTTGATCCCAGTGTCCATCAAACCAAATAGACATGATTTCTCCATAATTGGTTAGTAGCTCAGTAAGTTGAGCTTTCATAAACTTCAAATAAGATGCATAGTTGCCTCCTGTTTTTCTTCCAGTTCCTTGTCCTGTTCTACCTGTTGTATATGGATAATCTTCTCTATACCAATCTAAAGTTGAATAGTATAAGCCCAGTTGCATCCCTTGTTTTTTACACTCTGCTGTCAATTGCTTTAGCACATCTTTCCCGTAAGGTGTATTGGTGATTTTCCAATCACTCTGTTTTGTATCCCAATTAGAAAATCCATCATGGTGTCTGGTAATAAATACGATATACTTCATACCCGCTGCTTTTGCAGCCCCTACCCATTCTGCTGCATTAAATTGACTGGGATAAAAGGTTTCTTTTAAAAGGGCATAATCTTTTACTTTGATATTTCTATTCTGCATAATCCATTCACCTGCTCCTAACATGCTTGAAACGCCCCAGTGAACAAACATTCCAAATCGATTATCTTGAAATTTATTTCTTGCAGCTAAATTTTGCGCCGTTGGCTGGTAAGCTTGGCCTGACATTTGAATACTAAGCGCAAATAAAAAAACAAAAAAAGAAGCTCTTATCATAATTTGACTTTTTTAAATTCAACTTCATGATCAATCAACCTTTCTAATAAAACAGTTTGATTTATGGCCCTGACTAAATTATGGTTGTTATAAAGTATCTGATAATATTTATCGTCGTTAAAATAATCTGTCAAAAATCTTATTGCCTGCATATAAATCATAAACTGCGCTGCATAAAAGAAATATGTTTTTTCTACGGCTGTTAATTCATACTTCATTTCTTTGTAATATCCCTCTACAATTGCATAATAAAATGAGGGCCGAACAACTATCTTACTGATATCTTCTTCATTTTCTGAAACAGGACATAAATAGGTTCTCATCATATCTCCAACATCACTAATAAAATAACCAGGCATTAATGTATCTAAATCAATAATACAAACAGCATTGTTTTCCTCATTAAATAATACGTTACTTATTTTAGTATCGTGATGGGTAACCCTTTTTTTTAATGCAGGGTTTTGGGTAATTGCTTCGTATTGTTTTACTATGTAATTAAACTTAACTAACCGACTAATTAAGGATTGTTCTTCTTTAACTCTATTTAGATTGCCATTCTGTATGGATTCAAGGAATTGTTTATACCGAAAAGATAAATCGTGAAAATGAGGAATCGTCACTTTTAATTTTGATACATCAAACCCTCCTAAATAAGCAGTAAATCTTCCAAACTGTTCTGCCGCTTCAAATGCTTGTTTGGTATTTTCAACTACATTGATGGTATGGGTACCAGCAATAAAAGGGAATAGCCTATAATAACCCTTCCCGTTAATATGAAACAGCTCTGATCCCTCTAAAGAAAGAATTGGAGCCGGGAATAAATAATGCTGGTAATTTTTCTTTAAATACAGCGCAATTGCTGCAATATTCTCATGAATGTCTTCGGGATTTACAAAAACAAGATCATTGATTCTTTGTAATATATAATTTCCCTTTTCAGATTTTACCTTCCAGGTATTATTAATGATACCACTTGTTATTGGCTCTACCACTGAATTGGTAGACAATCCAAATGCTTGTAGAACAGTAATCATTAATATTGATCATTTAATGCAAAAACAGGTTTTTTATACATCCATTGACCACCCGTAAAATCAGGAAATTCAACAGTTTGATTTCCTAACTCAATTGACTGTTCACTCAGTGGTGTAATGGCACTCCAAGCTGCTGCATCGTATACATCCATTGGTGTTTGTGTTTGATTTTTAATGGACTCAATAAAAGCATGTATCACAAAGAAATCCATTCCGCCATGCCCAGCTCCTGCCGTTTCTTTACTCCATCTTACCCATAATGGATGGTCGTATTTATCAAACCATTCTTTTTGAGATTCCCATTGATGCGGCTTAGGTGATTTCCCTTCTATATAAACAGATTTATTTAAGTCCATCCAAATACCTTCTGTTCCTTGTACTCTAAAGCCCAAAGAATACGGTCTTGGTAAATTAGTATCGTGTTGTAATAAAATGGTCTCTCCATTGAAGCAATCAATTGATGTTGTTACCACATCGCCCAATTTAAATTTCACTTTTGCATTAGGATGATTGGAGCCGCCTTTTTTTACAATATAGTCATGCAGTCCTTTGGCCTTTGATGAAAAAGAACACAATGATAAAAATCGATTTCCTCTATTGATATTGATATAATGTGCTATCGGCCCTATTCCATGAGTTGGATATAGGTCTCCATCTCTGTATACAGAGTGAGTGGTTCTCCAAGAAGCTTCTGAAAATCCCTTTTCACCAAACTCTACACCTCCACCATAAGGCCTTACCCCATCATTAAATTTCACTTCTCTTAAATCATGCTGGTATCCTCCTTGTAAATGGACTATTTCGCCAAACAAACCCTGGCGCACCATATTTAAAGCAGCCATCACGTCTCTTCTATAACACACATTTTCGAGCATCATTACTTGTCCCTTGTATTGCTCTGCTGCTTTTACTACATCCCAATGATCTTGTAAGGTAATTCCCAACATAACTTCTGTGGCAACATATTTAATACCTGCCTGTAATGATTCAATTATCATTTCCTTATGTAATTCCCAAGGTGTTGCAATCACCACTCCATCTGGTTTCTCCTTTACTATCATTTCTTTCCATGCCTGGGTATTACCTGTATAAATTTTAGGCATTTTTTTTCCAGCCTTTTCTACCATTGCTTTAGCAGCAGAAAGCATTTTTTCATTGATATCACATATGGCGGTTAATTCTACATCTTCTCTCCGTAGTAAAAGATCTAAATGGTTTTGTCCTCGAAGGCCAGTTCCAATCAACACAATTTTTATTTTATTGGCATTCGTTTTTGCCATTAACATAGAAGAAGACAGCACAAAAGCACTAGATGCCATTGCTGTTTTTTGAAGAAAATTCTTTCGATTCATATGCTGCAATTTTGGGCATTTGAATGTACGTAGAATTAGCGAAAGCGAATAATGGAATTACTGTTTTATCTGGCAGTGCTCTCCCATTCGGCATAAGAATCGCTGGTTTCGTAAATCTTCAATTTTCTTAATTTGATTTCAGACGGAAGTTCGGCCAATAATACATTGCGTATGTAGAGTAAGATATTTTCTGCTGTGGGTTCCATTTCCCAAATGATTAAATTTTCTGATGCAGCAGCATGAGCATGTTCCGCCAAAAAATCCTGAGATAAAATCAGTCGATGATCTAATTGCTCAACTATTATTCTATTGACTATTTTTTTAAGGTCTTTAAAATCGATTACGAATCCTGGCTTAGGCAAATAAGCCATATCATCTGCATCCGAACCAACTGTTACGTGTAATACATAAGAATGACCGTGAATATTTCTACAATGACCATTATAGCCATGAATGGCATGGGCAGTTTCGAATCTGAATATTTTAGTTACTTGAAGCATGTTGCAAAAATACAGTATTATAATAACTCCCAATTTGTTCCCCTTGTTTTTGTCCATTTTCAATGGCTGCGCGATAATGAATTCCGCCATACATTCTACTCATACTTACTTCATTGGCAGCAGCTTTAATTGATGGAAATGATCTTTTTATTCCAAGGTATTTTAACTCTGTGGTATCAGTAAATGGTGTATTCGAACCAAAAACATTTGACAGCACAGTTGCAGCTGCAGCTGAAATTACACTGTGTCCACTGGTATACTCTGGAAAAGGAGGAGTTTGTAAATAAGGATTCCATTCCGACTCTATATTTTCTCGAATGACAGTAATTGGTCTAACGGTTTTACTAGTAAACTTTTCTTCCCAGGTTGAAATGAATCCATCAAATATGGCAAGAGAAGTTAATGCAAACGCTCTAGCAATATCCAACTCTGTCTTTTTTGATTGATTGGCTAGTACGATTGTGATTCCCATCCAGTGTCCTACTGGTGTTGTTTTTTTAGTTGCGTAAGTTAAATGCCCTTTGTGCTCAGATACAAATGGATTATCATCCCAATAACCAGCAATTATTTTTTGCTCTGCAGTTAAAGCTTTGCTCATTTCATAAAGCTCTTGTACTTCTTTATAATAAGGGCTATTGGATTGCACGGAGAAAGCAGGTGGCCTAGCAGGCTTAAACTGTGAAGCAGAATCTAGTAGCATTGGTTTAATATACCTCCAATTGGGTTCAATGGCTTCCTCATAATCAGGTGGAGTTTGCTGCCAAATTCCTATTTCTTTCAATACACTGAACTTAGGCATACCTCTTGTAATTTTATAACCATCTTTTGATGCACGTTCTAAAATAACTGTAGCTACTTGTTCTCCCCATTCAATAGACGCCGTTTGAATGTCTTCGTCTAAGTGCGAAAAGTTTTCAAATAATAAAGCTCTACTTTTTTGTATACTGTCTTTAGAAAAAACCAATGCCTCTGCAACTTTCATGAAAGCAATACTTGCTGAAAACGGATAATCAATCATTATTGTTGTATCTGTTTGATTGATACTAGAAAATCCTTTTAATTTAGGAAGTAGGCTTTCATAACTTGAATTCATTGGCCGAAGTGCTTCATAAAAGGCCAAATTACTGTATGCGTACATTCGTCCCGCAACAGGTGGATTATTGATATCGTAAACAATTACATCAGTTAGTTGCTGAACACAAAAATTTTGAAGCTCTGCTCCTGAATAATTGTTGTTTGATTTGCTTTTACAACTAATGAGCGCAGTTATTAGTAACCCGAAAAACAAAATATAACTTCTTATTTTCCCTTTCATAAAGCTTATGGTTGAATGGTTCTTGTTTTATTGGTGCCAGAAAAAATGTCTATACTTTTCACCTCTGGAATTAGAAATGCATACCTTGATGACTGAGATAAAAATCCTTGCCCAAAAGGATATTCCTCCTTCCTTTTTGATCCATTTTTAAAATTGATTACTGAATGCGTTTCATGATCCAAAATCTTTATTGGCAATTCATTTTTGGAGGTCTGTTGAAATAATTTCATAAAATCTCTGTTTTGACCTGCCACTAAACCAGATTGCCCATTCACTACCAGAGATGCCAAAGCTCTTCCATTAGCTGGTGTATAAAAACCACTTTGTGCAATAGATAAGGAGCTAAACTTACCTTTACCAAGATTCAACAACACTATTCCGTTTAAAGCATCTTGTCTTCCTAAATAAGGCGACATTGCAAATTCATTACCAGTAAAAATTAAATCAACTAAGCCATCTTTGTTGACATCCTTGGGCAAGATTCCAAATATAGGCGCCAGCTGAATTGCTGCGGGTAGTTCATGCATTTCAAAATTAAAATTCCCTTTATTCTCTATCCAGCTTGTTGGTAAATAATTTACACTAGCTCTATATGCATCTTTTAATTGATCTGCAGTTAACAATTGATTCATATCGGTTTTAGCATAACTAGCATAATTAGGGAATCGTTCCTTCATAATACTCATTTCTCTTAACAATAGATCTCTACCTGCTAAAGGAAATTCTTTTTTTATACCTCCTACTTGATCAACTATCCAATGACTAAAAATTACATCTAAACTAAAATTATTATCAAAGTCTTTTGCATACACATTCAATGGCTCTTCATTAGAAGCATGTAAAAAAGAATTGGTTCCAAAATTACCAGCTATATAATCTAGATCGCCATCGTTATCCATATCAGCAGAAGCAATACTGTTCCACCATCCTTTAAAAGTATCTATTGGTGTTTTTAATTTGATTAACTTTTTCCCATCATTTTTGAATACTTCAATGCTCCCCCACTCTTTGGTAATCAATAAATCTATCTTGCCATCTGCATCTATATCAGACCATAGTGCTGCAGTAACCAATCCAATATTTACCAATTCTGGTGCAACTTTATTCGTTACATCTGTAAATTGAACTTGACCTTTTTGCGAATTGTTTTGATAAATAAAACAACTTGTTGGCATTGGATATCTGCCTGGTATTACCCTTCCTCCAATAAATAAATCTAGGTCTCCATCTAAATCATAATCCGCTGCAACAACTGTGCTTTTGGCTGATCGATTATTAGTAAAATCGGCAGCTAATTCAGAAAAATTTCCTTTCCCATCATTCAAATAAAAATGATCTACATAAGCCTTTGTTTGGGGCTGATTTTCTGCACCACCAGATACTATGAACAAATCTAAATCGCCGTCTTTATCCGCATCTAGTAAAATTATTCCTGCATCATCTTGCAATTGCGGGATATTATTTCCTGGTAAAAATTTTCGAACAAATTTTCCTTTGGCTGTTTGAAAAAAAATGGATGCATGAAAAGGGGAGCCTCCTCCTGATACAATATCATCTAGCCCATCTCCATTTAAATCCCCCGCTGCTAAAGAGGGCCCATATTGGGTAAGCTTATGCAGTAAGAGTCTTTGAATATCAAAATCAATGAAATCTACTTCTGAAAAACCGTAGTTGATTCCTGCGTTTTGAGTGATATCTATCATGAACGATTCAATGCTAATCGGCGGCTGTAATCCCTCAGAACCTGCAGCAGATGAATATCCCATATTCAATTGTTGATTGGCTTGCACATCGGTTTTAAGCGTAGACTTACCATCGGGCCATATTATTCTTATTGAATCAATTACTGTTTGTTTTCCAATCCCAAAATGAATCGCTTGTTCTACACTTGAAAGATATCCTCGATACGGTGAATGCTCCATTACTTGATGCTGACCTTTTGTATATATATGTACCCATGCACCCAGCGCCATTTTATTTTTTGCGGTACCACTTAATGATACTCTTAAATAATTATCGTGCTCTGTTTGTTGCTGTTGAGTATTTTCTAATAATGTAGCTGGCATATTGGTATTATTAACTACCAAATCCAAATCGCCATCATTATCTAAATCTGCATACGCCATTCCTGCTGAAAAACTTGGGTTATTGATTCCCCATTCTTTTGATTGATCAGTAAAATGCAAATTGCCGTTATTCTTGAATGCATAATTACTGATTTTGACCTCTGGTAACTGTCTAAGTACTTCTTCTAGTGGGGCATTAGCAACTGCATTTTGCCTATAAGCCATAAAGTCCTTATCAGACATGTCTTTGGGTAAACCGTTTGTTACAAACAAGTCTTTAAAGCCATCGTTATCCATATCTAGTAAAAGAGGAGCCCAACTCCAATCGGTATGCGCAACCCCACTGAAATAAGCAATTTCACTAAATGCTGGTCTTGAAATTGAATCATATCCCTTTGGAAGAAAACCTTGATTGAGTTGTAGCGTATTTCTTGGATACTGGTAAATATATCCATATCGATCACTATTTTGAAATGTTTGATAACTGATATCGGAATGCATCATTTTTTGCCGGTAATGATCTGCTGGCATCATATCGGTTTCAATAATATCTGCTAATCCATCATTATTAATATCTGCTATATCATTTCCCATTGCATTCTTGCTGGTATGCTTTAAATAATTGGCACATTGATCCGTAAAAGTTCCATTTTGATTATTGATATAGAGTACATTGTTAGATAAATAATCATTGCTCACATAAATATCTTTGAACCCATCTTGATTGATATCTGCAATACTTATTCCTAAACCATGACCTTCTATCAAAATACCTGCCTGTTTAGAAACATCTTTGTATACAGGATGACCTAAAGTTGAATCAAAATTATTCTGCAATAATTTATCTGTATTTGGCCAACTGCCATCTTTTCGAATTGGCCTAAACTCATTGGGATATGTTCCATCCAAATCATTAACCAATAAATAAACATCTAAATCCTGATCATTATCGTAATCAAAAAAAGCAGCCATATGAGTATTGGAAGCATCGGCTAATCCGTATTCAGCTGCTTGATCTTTAAAGGCAGGAACGCCTGTTTCTTTGTTTAATCCCTGATTAATATAGAGTATATTTTTTCTTTTATTGCTGTCGGGCAACACTGCCGCACAAACATAAATATCCATTAACCCATCGTTATTGATATCGATAATACTGGCTCCTTTACTCCATTTCCCATTTCCATCAACGCCTGCTTTTTGGGTAATATCTTCAAAAGTTAAATCGCCTTTGTTTAAAAATAATTTATTGGGCACTCGATTGCCAGTAAAGTAAATATCGGGCAAACTGTCGTTATTGAAATCTCCTATACCTACACCGCCACCATTATATATATATTCATAATTGAGTACGTTTAGCTCTTGGGTTTCAGTAATGGTATTCGAAAAAATCAATCCAGATTTTTCAGGATTAATCTCCTTAAAAAGTGGGCGTTTCTGGTTACAGGACAATAATATGGAAAATAAAAAAAATAGAAATATGGAGGACTTCATATGGGGGTTTAATAATTGTGTTGCTTAAAGTACTAAATTTATTAAAGCTGTTATAGTTATTGCCATTTAAATTAGGAACGAATAAACAATGTTCCACCTTTTAATTCATTTTTAATGCGATTGAAATTAATCCCCTCTTATGTTTAGTACAAATCGAATTAAATACATTCATTTTATTGGGTTAGTCATTATTGTCATTGGATGTCTAAATTTAGTTGGATGGCAACTGGATATTACTGTTCTGAAAAGTTTCTCTAGTGAAATGACTTCGATGAATCCGCTTACTGCCCTTACTTTTATTGCTTCAGGATTTTGGCTGTACTTTTTTAAAGAAAACAATTTAAATAGGAAATCCGTTTTTTTAGAAATTTTTATCCTTCTAATTGGCTTATTACACAGTTTAGCGTACCAATTTTCACTTGAATTTTTAAGGTTAGATCATTTGCTCTTTACGGCAAAAGTAGATGCAAGTTTTATTAATTCACACTTGGCTCCCACTACTGCTGTTTTATTTATGTTGAGTGGTATAATTATGCTTAGCTCTCATGCACAAAAAAAGTGGGTACTGATTCTTAGGCAGCTACTTAGCATTATGGTTTTCGCTACAGCCTATAGCTCTATTTTAGGTTATTTATATGGAAGAGACTCCGCATATAGGGTAGAAGGAATCTCAACCATTGCATTAAGTACCGCACTTGTATTTCTATTATTAAGCATGTCCCTTTTCTTATGCAATATCATGCATGGAATGCCTAAACTTTTTGCTTCAATTTTAGAGGGTAGTGCTTTATTAAGAAGAGTATCTTTTTTCATGCTCGTATTCCCACCATTTCTTGGTTATTTAAGAATTGTGGGTGAGAAAAAAGGGTTGTATAGTACCGAAATGGGTATTGAATTACATACTATTATATTTACACTGGTCATTTTTATTCTAGTTTATTTTTATGCAAGCCTTCTTAATAACAAACAACAATCAAGTATTATTTTAGAGCATCAACTTGCAGAAAGTGAAAAGAAATTTAAAAAACTGGTTGCTTCCCTAAGAGAAGGTGTTGCTAGCATAGACTATAACGGAAAAGTAGTGTACTGCAATCCCAGTTATTGTACAATCTTAGGTTATTCGGAAGAAGAATTAGTTGGAAGTGTAGTTGTTGAAATGATCATCCCACTTGAAAAAAGGGCTATATTCTTGGAAAGACTGAAAAATAGAAAACAAGGTATTCAAGAAGATTATCAAACAGAAGTAATTCGAAAAGATGGAGAAAAAATAATCATTGATATAAAATCAAATGCCCTTTTTAATGAACAAGGATCCAGTGATTCTTATGTAGTTAGTTTCACTGATTTTAGAGTTGAAATCAGAAATATAGAGGATATTATAGCATTCTCATGCATTGCTGCCCACGACTTAAACTCCCCCATTAATAAAATATTGACCATAGTAGATTTAGTAGACCCCGATAGCTTAAATGAAGAAAACAAAGAATTCCTTCAAATGGTTAGAACGACCATTGTAAGCATGAAAACATTGACCCAAGATTTATTGGCATTTTCTAGACTAGGTACACAAGCCTTAGAAAAATCAAGTGTAAATATTAATGAAATTGTACAGGATATTTGTAAACAACAATTACCACCCAATTTTACAGGTCAATTAAGCATTCAAAAATTACCAGACGCAAAAGCAAATGAGGGCGCAGTTAAACAGTTATTCAATAATTTAATATCGAACGCCTTTAAATATTCTTCGAAAAAAACAGTGCCAGAAATAGAAATAGGTTCCTATACAAAAGAAGGACAAACTTATTATTTCGTTAAAGACAATGGTGTTGGTTTAAACGATGAGCAAATGAAAACCTTGTTTACTCCATTCAAACGCTATCATAGTAAATTTGAAGGAAACGGACTAGGATTAGCAATAGTGAAAAGAATTGTAGATAAACATGGTGGAAATATCTTTGCCGAATCAGATACCGATAAAGGATTGACTTTGCATTTTTCCCTTACACCTGCATGATTTCAAATTATTTCTGTACCGTTTTGTATTGTTGCTATATAATAATCAAGTGTTAATCCCATTGCTTCTTCATAAGCTGGCTTTAGGCTATTAATTAGTGAATCAATTTTATCGGCTTGAACCAAGTTAATTGTGCAGCCCCCAAACCCACCGCCCATCATTCTAGCCCCTATGACTTCTTTTCGAGTTCTTACAAAGTCTACTAAAAAATCTAATTCTTTACAACTCACTTCGTATTGTCTACTTAACCCATCATGGGTTTTAAACATACAATTACACAGAGCGGAAATATTGTCGTCTTGCAAAAATTGACAAGCCTGGTTCAAGCGTTCCATTTCGTCTACCACAAATCGACTCCGTTGGTACACTAAATCGTTAAATGGCAATACATATTGATCAAGCATTTCAACTGTTGCATCTCGTAATGAAAGTACCTCTGGATGATATGCTTGAATCATTTCAACCGCTTGCATACATTCTAATCGGCGTGTATTGTATTCAGAAGAAGCCAACGAATGTTTTACATTGGTATTTAATAATACTATTTTAATCCCATCTAGTTTAAATGGAACATATTCATATTGAAGTGAACGGCAGTCTAATTTTATTACTTGATTAGCTTTACCCATCATCGAAGCAAATTGATCCATAATTCCACACATTACCCCAGCATATTCATGCTCTGCCTTTTGAGCCATAGAAACCATTTCTACGCGTTCAATATTGGTCTGCAGTAAATGATTCAACGCAAAAACAGTAGCACACTCTACAGCAGCTGATGAAGATAATCCAGCACCCATTGGAACATCACTTGTTAATATTGCATTAAAACCAGGTAAGGAAATGTTGCGTTTTAAAAACTGGGCTGCAGCACCTAATATATAATTGGGCCAACTTATATCGCCAATAGGTTTTAGTTCGTCAACCGTAGTAGAAAATTGTTCGTTTAAATCTAAGGCAGTCAAATGAATTTCATTGTCATCTCTTAATGAAACCGCCAAATAAGCCGCTTTATCAATTGCTGCTGGCAAAACAAAACCATTGTTGTAATCGGCATGTTCTCCAATAATATTGACTCTTCCAGGTGATCTCACAATTACAGAGGGCTGAAAATTGTATTGCTCAAAAAAATATTTTTCTACTGCTTTTTTCATTGCTTACTTAATTTGAAATAATGGATTGCTCGACGTAGTTCTTTCTTTATCCATCAATGCTTCTAAAAATAGCACTTTCTCTATATTTTGCGCAGCAATATTCGTGGTTTCGCTTTTATCAATTGAAAGGTCATATAATTCTGTTCTTATAGTAGTAGTACCCTTATAAAACCGAACTGCTTTCCAGTTATTTTGTAAAATAGCTTGTTTAAATCCTCCTTCATAAAATTCCCAATACAATGAGTTATGGGCCAATTGCTTTTTCCCCTTTAATGCATTAACCATTGAAATACCATCCAATTTAGAGGCATCTTTTACTCCTGCAATTTCACTGATTGTGGGAAGAATATCCCATAGTGCTCCAATATAGTTATTGGTAGTAGAAGGTTTTATTTTCCCTTTCCAACTTACAATAAAAGGTATTCTAATTCCTCCTTCATACAAATCTCTTTTCGCACCTCTTAACCCTCCACTACTATTAAAGAATTGAATATCTTGATTCGTTCTTCCCCCTTCTTTGTGTGTACCATTGTCACTCGTGAAAACAATAATGGTATTATCGTATAAATTTTGCTCTTTTAAATAAGCAATAATTTGTCCTACGTATTCATCCATCTGAGAAACCATTGCTGCATAAGCTGCTTTGGGATACGCTTGTGGTCCATAATGCTGACCAGTAGGATGCGCTTTTTCTACACCAAACTTACTCGTTCCATCTTGAAATAAATAAGATTGCATGGCGGTTTTAGGCACAACTAATTCTGCATGGGGTAACGTGTATGCGAGGTATAAAAAAAAGGGATTAGTTTGCTGTTCTTTAATAAATGCTTTGGCTTGATTTGTAAACCATTCATTACTGTATTGGTCTTCTGGAATTTTTATTCGAACAGTTTTCCCCTTCATTAATTGCCATGCAGAATCAGGTTTCTGAAAATGACCTTCCACATGATGAAGCAATCCCGCAAAGAAATCCCAGCCCTTATTTTCTGGCACTCCTGTAGTTCCAGTCTGTCCTAATCCCCACTTACCTACTATACCATTTTTATACCCAGCTTTATGTAAATACTGCGGAAGTATGCTATCTGATGCGGCTAATGGCACTTCACCATTTCCTCTTATTGAGGCATGACCAGTATGCAAGCCAGTCATTAATGCCGCTCTAGAAGGAGCGCAAACAGTGCTTCCCGCATAAAATTGTGTAAACAGTGTGCCTGATTTTGCCAGCGCATCTATATTAGGCGTATGAATTTGTTTAGAGCCATAGCACCCTAAATCTCCATACCCCAAATCGTCTGCTAGAATAAAAACGATATTAGGCTTCTTCTTTTGTGCAAATAAGTTTTGCTGACTACTAAGTAGTAAAAAAAATAAAACAGTAAGTATCACTCTCATCATTACGAATTTAAGATAAACTTACTGTTTTATATGTTTTATAATCATCCAACACTTACTGCCATGCAGTATTTTGAACCAATTTATTATTGGCGTTTAATTCAGCTAAAGGAATGGGGAAAGTGGTAGACTTCTCACCTCTAAAAGTGGCAACATACCCTGCAATTCTATCTGCTGTAATAGTGGTGAAAGCTTGTTGCATAGTACCCCATCTTTTAAGATCATAGAATCTCAATCCTTCAAAAGCTAATTCTACTCTTCGCTCGTGTCTTACTATATCTCGCAAAGCTGTTTGAGACAAACCAGTACCTTCTGCTGCAGCCACTGTTGGCATACTAACCCTTGCTCTTACTTGATTTACCAAAGTGTATACTTCTGTTAATTGGTTCAATTCTACCAAAGCCTCTGCACGCATTAATAGCACATCTGCATACCTTAATACAATAAAGTCTTGACCACCTGGACTAAATACGGCAATACCTGTTGCAGACGCTTTGTCTCTGATGTACTTTTTCTGTCCAAATCTGGTTGCGGTATTTCCAGTGAATGCTCTATTGATATCTGTTAGAAATATATCACCTACAAAATGAACATTCGCCAATAACCTTGGATCTCTATTTAATTTAGGAGTAGCGGATCTATATAATGGTGAAGTGGTAATTGGCCTTCCGTCTGTACAGTAATAATCATTTACCAAATTAGGCATTGGTAAAGTATTTATTCTTGGCGCTTGTAAGAAAGTTGCAGAAAATGTTTCATTATTAGCTGTTACATCTTGATTAAATCTTACAGAGAAAATTATTTCCTTTGAAAATTCACCAGCTTCTGTAAATAACTGAGGATAACTGGCATTCAATGTATAGCCTAAAGTCATGATCTGAGTTGTAGTTGCAACTACACCCTGATAATCTTTGTTATATAATTGAAATCTTGCTAACATTCCTAAGGCAGCACCTTTGGTTGCATAACCATATAGTGCAGCAGGTTGTGTTGCAGGTAATAAATCTACTGCTTCCGTTAAATCTTTGGTTACTTGAGCCGATAATTCTTGGTAAGAGTTTTTTGTTACATAAGACTCTTCTAAAGTTTGCACTTTTAAAACCAATGGAGCTTCCCCAAAATAAATTGCCAAATGCATATTAAACATGGCCCTTAAAAAAAGTGCCTGTCCTCTTATAGATTTTTTATTTGCATCAGTAATAGCTGTTGCTGGAATTTTCTCAATATTTTCTAATACTGCATTAGCACGGCCAATTCCTTTATATAATGAATTCCATTGCCCACTAAAAAAAGCATTAGAAGGGTCTACATTGGCTTCCATATAAGCCCCAGGGCCTTCAAACTTGTACCCACCAAACATATTATCACTGAAACAATCATACTGTGGCAAACCAGCAGTACCATTTAAATTTCCGCTATACATTACCCGGTCTTGCAAGACATCATATACGCCATTGATGGCCAAGAATGCATCTTGCTCCGTTTTCCAAAAATTGGCAGCACTTAATGATGTAAGAGAAGTTCTATCTAAAAAACTTTTAGAACAACTGGTTAGCGCTAATGCAAAACTTATTATAAATAACTTTTTCATACGAATTAAAATTTAAGGTTTAAGCCAAAACTGTACACTTTGTACAATGGAGTTAACTGGTCAGACGCATTGCCTCTTGCTCTTTCAGGATCAAAGTTTTTCATTTTCGAGAAAGTCAACAAGTTTTGTGCACCTACATATACTCTTAATCTTGATACACCAAATCTTTTGGTTAATTCAGCAGGTATAGCATACCCAATTTCAAAATTCTTTAATCTCAAATACGATGCATCTTGAATATAGAAACTAGAAACAACTTGGTTATTCTGACCACCTAATCTCGGTAAAGTTGTAGAAGGATTTTGCGGAGTCCATCTATCAATCCAATAAGAAAGTGCATTATTTCTATCCCCTTCAAAAGGAAGTTGACCATTGCTATTTAATAAACGATCTAAACCACTAACGCCTTCAAACAAAACAGTCATATCGAACCCTTTGTAATTTAGGTTAGTGTTGAAATTGTAAATCATTTTAGGAAATGGATTTCCGATTACTGTTCTATCAAAAGCGTCAATCACACCGTCTGGAACCCCATTTCTACCGGACAAATCTGCATATTGAAAATCTCCAGGTGCGGTTCTAACACTACCAAACTGTCTTGGAGCTGCGGCAACTTCATTGGCGTTTTGGAAGATACCAATAACTTTATAACCATAGTATGCATTGAAAGGAACACCAATTCTAATAATGCTTTCTGCATTGATGGTCTCTAATCCTTTTTCTCCTAAACCAGTTACACGGTTTTCAGCAAACTTACTAATGCTTCCACCAAAACTATACCCAATTCCTTTGTAATTGCCTCTGTAATTAACTGTTAATTCCAATCCGCTGTTTACCATACTTGCAGCGTTTTGGGCAGCTAAGTTGGTAACACCAATAGATGCAGGTATAGGAAAGTTACCATATAAAACATCGGTACTTGTACGTTTAAAATAATCTGCTGTTATAGATAGTCGATTGTTTAATAATTCTGCATCTACACCAATATCATATTGCTTAACTGTTTCCCAAGTAATGGTTGGATTAGCCAATCGTGTAAGTGCCACAGCACTAACCACTGTATTAGTTCCTAAGAAATAATCTAACCCCGCATTATAGGTTTGGTCGAATATATAGTTACCAATATTATCATTACCTGTAATACCCCAACTTGCCCTCAGTTTTAAATCTGAAATCCAGCTTACATTTCTTAGGAATTTTTCTTCACTCATTCTCCATCCTGCAGAAGCGGATGGGAAATTAGCGTAACGCTTAGATTGACCAAACTTAGAAGAACCATCTCTTCTTACGTTTACTTCAAAAAGATACTTTCTATTATAAATATAATTGATTCTTGTAAAGAATGATTGCACTGCTTCTTCTGCTGCACTACCACTAACACTAGGGTTCAACACACCACCACCATCAAATTCTTGAATAGAGTTGGAGGGAAATCCTTGTAAGTTACCAGAGAATCCATCGTTTCTATTATAAATTACCGAATGACCAAATAAAACAGATAAATCATGCTTATCGTTAAACTTCTTGGTATACCTTAAAATATTTTCATTTAATAATCGGTAATTGAAACTGGTACTATTGGTTAAAGAGTTAACCAAAGCAGCTTGAATTACATTTCCTGCAGGATCAAAAATAGCATTGGTAGGCGTAAAATTGGATACACTACCATAACTCAAGTTTATGCTACCACTGGTTTCAAATGAAAGATCTTTGTTCAAATTTACTGTTACACCAAAGCGTTGTGCCACATTAATATCATCACTAGAATGATCTCCTAAAACGCCTCTTCTTAAAGCATGTGTTATAGGGAAACTTGCATTTACTTTTAAATAAGAACCATCTACTGCACCATATTCCCCATTAGAATAAAATACGGGTACAGTTGGAGCAGAACGTTGAAACTGATTGATGATACCTGTTTCACCAGTAATAGCACCAGCTCCACCAGCAGGCCCTTTAAACTTTGTCCAGAAAGCATTGGTAACACTTGAAATACTCAACCAATCTTTCAACTTAGAGTTTACATTAAAGCTTAAATTAAAACGATCCGATTTGAATTTACCTTTCACTACCGCTTCTTGACCTAGGTATCCTAAAGAAACTCGGTATTGTGTTTTTTCATTACCTCCTGAAAATGCTAAGTAATGATTCTGGATAGGAGCATTACGCAAAATTTCATTTGCCCAAGTGGTATTGGCATATCTATCACGACTAGTACCATCTATGATTTGTTGTATATCTGCATCAGAATATCTTAAAGGGGCAGTTGGCCCATTTGCATTAATATCACGCTCATTTTTTAAACGAGCGTAATTTACTGCATCTAAATATTGAGGTACTACTGTTACTTTTTGAAATCCAGTATAAGTGTTATACACAATACTACTGGTTCCACTTTTTCCTTTTTTAGTAGTAACTACAATTACTCCGTTTGCACCTCTTGCTCCATATATAGCACTAGCAGATGCATCTTTTAATACTGAAATTGATTCAATATCTGCTGGAGCCAAATTATTGAACGCATCAAGACCACTGTATTGAATATTATCTATCACCACCAATGGAGTGGTTGACCCAAACGTACCTACCCCTCTAATAACTATACTAGAAGCATCTGCGCCCGGTAAGCCACTTGCTTGTGTAAGTTGAACACCTGAAAATTTACCATACATCAACTGCCCTGAGTTGGTAACTGGTTGGTTTACCGCATCGTCAAACTTTACTGTTTGTGTTGAACCTGTTTGATTGATTTTTTTCTGGGTACCATAACCAACAACAACTACATCCTGTAAATCAGAAGACACAGGGTCTAATTTCACAGCAACAGTTCCTGATCCATCATAATTAATGGTGTAAGGCTGGTATCCTACCATACTAACTATTAGTATTGGTTTAGCACCAGTTACTGTTAGGCTAAAAAAACCTTTTTGATCAGTGGTTGTTCCTTTGTTGGTTCCCTTTTGTACAACTGATGCTCCAGCTAATGGAGCGTTATCAGTACCTAAAATAGTACCACTAACTGTTGTTGATTGTGCAAAAGACCAGAAACTCATCAAAAGTAAAAGGCAGAATAAGCCAATTCGGGCAGGTAAATTCCTTTTAAAAGCAAGCATCGTTTCAGTTTTAGATTTAAATACAAATTCAAAGTCTAAGTAACCAACTAATTCTGAAACTACTGGTATCTAAACACTTCAATAATGCGGTACAATTAGTTCAACTGCGCCAACTTGATTTAACCAATTCATTAATTGTTTTTTTAATTGCACAACCAGTAAGTTGTTTTCTGATGCAATATTATTTCTTTCTGCAAAGTCTTTTTCTAAATCAAAAAGTTCAACTGATTGATCTTCGTAATGATAAATTAATTTATAATTTCCTGAACGTATTGCTGCTGCTGGTTTTCCGCCTTGATTGCTATAATGGGGATAATGCCAGTATAAAGTTCTTTTTTTATTTCCTTGTTGAATCATTGGAAAAATATTTTCTCCATCAATCAAACGCTCTTTTTTATATTGTGTATTAATTACACTTGCCATTGTTGGATATAAATCTGCTAGCGTAACTGGCATATCAATAGTAGTACCTGCCATGATTTTTCCTTTCCAATATATAATTAATGGCACTCTAATTCCACCTTCATATAACCAACCTTTTCCAGCTCTGAATGGAGTGTTTACCGTATTGCTTCCTTCCGCTGTACTTAATCCACCATTATCTGAAGTAAAAATAACAATTGTGTTATCGTCTATATTGAGTGATTTAATTTTATTTAATAACCTTCCAATATTCCAATCCATATTTTCGATCATGGCTGCATACACTAGATTGTCTTGAATCAATCTTCTTTTCCATCCAGCTTCTGGCTTCATCCATTCCTCATCTTTGGCAAATCTTTGTTGATCGGTCATTCCTAATTGATCTTTCTTTAGTTGATATTTTTTAATCAACGATTTAGGTGCTTGCATTGGATTATGTACTGCATACAAAGAATACATTAAGAAAAAAGGTTTATCCGATTTGTTTTCTAAAAATTGAATGCATTCATTGGTTAGTCGATCCGTTAAATATTCCCCTTGGGGACCATCTGACAATAACGGATTTTTATAGGGCGGGAAAAAACCACCTGTACTATCATTCAATTTGCCCGTTGGTGCACCCTTGCTCCATCCCCCAATATTTGTTTGAAACCCTTGGTATTGTGGCCAGTATTTTTCTTCTTCCCCTAAATGCCACTTACCAGCAAAAAAAGTTTGATAGCCATTTTCTAAAGCGTATTCTGCAATGGTATTTTCTTCTAAAGCCAATTGAAATGAAGTAGGAGGAGTCTTTATTTTTTCATAGTCTCTCTTTTTTCCATCTTCGCTTCTTCCTGGAATCCAATCGGTCACTCCAGTTTTGGTTGGATATTTTCCTGTCATCAAGCTTGCTCTAGTAGGACTACATACAGGACTGGTTGAATAAGCATTGCTAAACTTCATTCCATTTATAGCCAATTGATCTAAAAAAGGTGTTTCATAAAAAGTACTTCCGTAACTACTTAAATCGGCCCATCCCAAATCGTCTGCTAGTATCAAAATAATATTAGGAGGAGTATTACTCTTTTGTGCATTTAGATTACACAAATAAAATAAAACAAAAAAAATGGCACTCATTTTTTTAAACATAAGTTTCCCTTTTACAAATGAATATTATGACTTTGCAACATCACGCACACATCTAAATCCCGTATGCTCTAAGCCCGTATCGGGACTACTCTTCATTCTTCTTGCAACACGATATCCACTACAATATGCATCATTACAAAGAAAGCTTCCGCCACGTAACACTCTTTTGGGTGTATAAGGATCTTGTGGGTCATAGCTTTTATTAGGTCCTATGGGATTATAGCTGTTTCTTTTTTCAAGCGTCTTATAATAATCATGATGGTACCAATCACTACACCATTCCCATACATTTCCTGCCATATCAAATAATCCGTAATTATTAGAGGAGAACATCTTTACAGGTGCGTATTTTAAAAAACCATCTTTCTGCTCATTGAAATAAGGGAAACTCCCTTCCCAACTATTTGTCTTAGGCTTGCCTTGATTAACTCCTTCGTTACCCCAAGGATAAATCTGGTTGATGCGTCCACCCCTTGCTGCAAATTCCCACTCGGCTTCTGTAGGCAATCTTTTTCCAGCCCATTTACAATATGCCATTGCATCATCCCAACTTACATGAACTACTGGATAATTTTCTTTCCCTTTTATTGAACTACCTGGCCCTTGTGGATGCTTCCAATTAGCCCCGTTAACCCAACTCCACCATTGACTATAATCGTTTAAGTTCACTGGTCCAGTACTTTGCTTAAAAACTAAAGAAGCAGCAACTAATAAACTATCAGCTGGTTTTGGTGTACCAGGTGGAACTGATTTTTTTAATTCTTCCCAATCAGGTTTACGCTCTGCAGTTGTAATATATCCAGTAGCTTCCACAAATTTTTGAAATTGCGCATTGGTCACTTCAGTGATATCTATGTAAAATGGTGCAAGGGTAACTTTATGTTTAGGGAATTCGTCTTCTGCTGCTTGATCATTGTCTCCTCCCATTTCAAAACTCCCCCCTGGTATTAACACCATATCAGTAAATGAACTATCTCCTCCAAAAGCTATGTTTGAATCTGAATTAGCACTAAATCTTTGAGGCACTTGCATACAAGCATGAGCAGTATCTTTATGTACTTCTACTTGATTATTATTGTCACTGTATTTACAACTAACTAGTAACAACAAAATGCAAGAAATATATCCAACTTCTTTTTTAAACATCAATTTAATTTTGTTTAATCTTTTCTAATTGGGCTTTCATTTCATTTACCTTTTCTAGATAAATAGATGCAAGGTTTTTGGTTTCCCCAGGATCATCCGCTAAGTTATACAATTGTGGCTCTGATAAATTACCCAACTCTGTATTAGTGTCTTTATTTATTTTAGGACCCTTAGAAGGCTCTATATATTTCCAATTCCCCACCAATAAAGAGAGGGTTGAATTAAGCGATTGTTCTACTAAAAATGCCCTTGATTTAGTGCTTTGATTTAATAAAGTAGGCAATGCATTCTTGCTATCTTGTGCTTGTCCTTCTTCAATTGCAACACCTGCCATTTGAGCCAAACTAGCATACAAATCTATTTGACTAAATAAGGCATCATTTACTTTTCCTGCTTTAACTTTTGAAGGCCAGCTTACAATCATTGGCACTCTAGTACCCGCTTCATAAGCACTGTATTTTCCTCCTCTAAATATTCCATTCGGTTGGTGTTTCCCTAATTTTTCAACAGCTTCATCTTTGTACCCATCATCAATTACTTGGCCGTTGTCGCTAGTGAAAATAATCATGGTATTCTCTAATAATCCATTCTTTTTCAATACGGCTTCAATTTGTCCTACAGTCCAATCTAATTGCAACAATACATCACCTCTTGCCCCCATTCCACTTTTACCAACAAAACGTTCATTTGCAATTCGGGGAACATGAATATCATGTGTTGAGAAGTAAAGAAAAAATGGTTTTGATTTTTGCTGAGCAATGTATGTTGTTGCTTTTTGAACCAATATATCTGCAAAATCTTCATCTTTCCAAAGTGCTGCATTTCCGCCTGACATATATCCTATTCTACTAATTCCATTTACAATGGTCATATCATGACCATGTGAAGGGTGCAATTTTAATAACTCAGGATTCTTTTTTCCTGTTGGAGCATTAGGGTCTAATGGTTCTTTATAACTTACTTTGATTGGATCATTCTTATCTAAATTAACAACCTGGTGATTTTCTACAAATACACAAGGAACCCGATCTCCTGTTGCGGGAATTAAGAAAGAATAATTGAATCCTATCTCTATTGGTCCGGGGGCAATTTTTCCATTCCAGTCTGCTCCTTTTTCATCCCCTAATCCTAAATGCCATTTACCAATTACAGCAGTATGGTATCCTCCTTTTTGCAACATACCAGGCAATGTTTTAGTAGAAACAGGAATTAATAAAGAAGCATCTCCAGGAGCAATACCAGTTCCTTGTTTACGCCATGCATATTTTCCAGTTAACAATGAAAACCTAGATGGAGTGCAAGTTGCAGAAGTTGCATGTGCATTGGTAAAACGAACACCATTTTTTGCTAGTCGATCTATATTAGGTGTATTTATTGCAGAAGTTCCATATGCACTTACATCTCCATAGCCCAAATCGTCTGTATAAATTAAAATAATATTAGGCTTTTTATTGACTTGTGCCTGCAAATTAAAACCAACGAAAATGGATAGTACCACTAACAAGATTCGATTAATGTTTTTATACATACTGTTTATTTTAAAATAGGTTCTACAATATAACTATATTGGTATTGATTATTCTTTAAGAGATACTGTGAGTGAGGTAAAGCACCCCAACTATTATCACCCCCTACCCCTCTTTGACTTAAATCTATATGCAACGAAATAAATTTACGTTCACTGAGATCAGATGGATGCTGTTGTTTTTTAGTATTTCCTGGATCTAGGTCTTCTGCTGTGTATGGTAATGCACTGAAGCTGATTGGCTGTAATCCAGTTACTTTAATTCCACGATTCTGCTCATCATAAAGCTGTACCCAACGAATATCGGTTTTATTTCCATTCTCTTGAGGCCTTACATAATTGGAAACAAATTGCTCAGCTGCTTTTAGTTGATAAATACCTATGAATGAAGCGGTGTTTCTATCAGCGTAGTTTTCCCAAGGTCCTCTTCCGTAGAAATCAATTTTATTATACAATTTAGGCAAGGTTAAGCGCATTCCAAACCTAGGTAATTCAGGTAATTTTTTATTCTGAAAATGAATGCTGGCTTCAACTTTAATTGCCCCATTATTTAAGATGGAATAAATAATTGCATAAGGAATATCTACTGCTGTCATTTTGTACAAGCATTCAATTACGATCCCTTCTGCATTTTGTGTGGCAACTTTTACTGTATCTAACTGTAATAATTGATGGGCATTACGCCAAAAACCTAATTTCTGTGGCATTTGATTTCCAAAATCATTATCAGTTGGTGCTCTCCAAAAATAAGGCTCTGGGAAGCTTGTCATAATATTGTGATCCTTGTTTTTATAACTCATGAATTTACCCAGCTTGGTATTAAAACTTCCAGAAACAGAACCAGATCGAAATTGTAATAAATTTTCTTTTACCTCAATGATAAGATTTCCTTCGTTTATTAATTGCTGTGTGAAAAATTGTTGACTTTTCCCTCCAAATTGTTCTCTTGCAATTTCGTGTTGTTTGGGTATTGCTTTAGTTTCAGTTTTAGTGTAAGCATACATGTTCAACATCCACTCGTCATTTGTTTGCATAGATGGTAAATTCAACTGTACATCTTTACTGCGAGAAGGAGCAAGCTCGATTGAAAAA
>JBKBWE010000008.1:0-24249 GCA_046289145.1 Sediminibacterium sp. | reverse complement strand
AATGCTTCTTCCCCCTTCTATTACCCTTCGCGCTATTTCAGGAGAAAGTTTATCAACTGGCCAGCCCAAAATGGCCAATGCCATAATTGGTTTGCCTCCCATTGCGTATACATCGCTAATGGCGTTTGCTGCAGCAATTCTACCAAATTGATATGGGTCGTCAACAATTGGAACAAAAAAGTCTGTAGTACTAATTAATGCAGTGCCATCTCCCAGGTTGTAAACAGCAGCGTCATCTTTACTGCTATTACCAACTAATAGCTCTTTAAAAATACTTGGGGCAATTTCAGATTGAAGTATGCTATCTAATACTGCAGGGGCAATTTTACATCCACAGCCTGCACCATGAGAAAATTGGGTTAATTGTACTTCTGACATTCATCAAATTTGGCCAAAATTAACTCCAAAAAAATAGAAAAGGATATAAATGCAGAAAGCTGCACTTTTAGAATGCAGCTTTCTTACCCCCAATTGTTACGTATTATGTTGTAAAGGTGATTTTATTTTATAAGCAAGCTGAAAAAATTACATCAAATGCCCCATTTCTTTCACGAAACCACCCATTTCTTTTGTTAAGCCCCCTTTTAATTATAAATGATGCTGAGTTCAACAGATAAGTGCAATTTATAAACAAAAGGCAAAAAAGCTTTTGAGGGCTTTTTGCCTTTTGACCAAGTAGTGCGACCTTTTGGTTGCTTATGACAAAAAATTACACTCAACTCAGTTTGATACAAAGGTATCAGATTCAAGCATTTGTTAAAGCGGAAAAGCAACAAAAGTGGATAGCGGAACAGATTGGAGTTCATCCATCCACTATTAGTAGGGAACTTCGAAGAAATACTGCTCAACGCGGACGGACTGCAGGAACTTATATGGCTAGCAATGCTCAGCGTAGAACGGAACAGAGACACCATTATAAGCCCAAGCTGGTGAAGTTTAGTTTTGCAATGAAGGAGCAAGCTGTTCAATGGTTGTCGGTAGAAAAGTGGAGTCCTGAGTTGATTAGTGTTAAGGGCAAAGAGATTGGCAGTTGTCCTATTAGTCATGAATGGCTTTACAAATGGATCTGGCAATCGAAACATGGCAATAAAGCGGTAGATAAACCCTACAAAAGGATATATCTGCACTTGAAAAACGGTAGACGAAAAAGAAAGCGAGGCAATCAAAAAGATAACCGTGGAATTATTCCTAACCGAGTGCCGATTGAAAAGCGACCGAAAATAGTCAGCAAACGAATTAGACCAAGTGATATTGAAGTTGATTTTATGATGGGTAAGAACCATAAAGGCGCAATATTAGTGATGACTGATAGAGCTACTTTGCATACTAGACTTCATAAGCTGAGTAATAGGCGAAGTGAAACAGTAAGTAAAGCCATTATTAAAAAACTTGAGCAAGCTGATTATCCTATGCATACGGTAACTTTTGATAATGACCTAGGATTTGCCAATCACTCGGAAGTTGCAGAAGCTTTGAATGTTGATACGTATTTCACCAGACCTTATACCAGTCAAGATAAAGGAACGGTTGAAAATAGAATCGGACAGATTAGAAGGTTTTTTCCTAAAAAGACTGACCTTCGTATGCTAACAGTTAATCAAGTAAAACGTGTTGAACAATTATTAAATGATAGACCAGTTAGAAAATTTAATTACTTAACCCCTAATCAAGTGCTACAACAAAAAATTGCACTTATTACTTGAACATAGGCAATGTAAATTTATCTGTATTAAAGTAAATATTTAATTAAGATAGAATGAAAAGTAATTCTGATATTGATCAATTAGTCCCCAATATTAAATTGCCATTAGAATTTGAAGAGTTGGTAATTCAATTTTTTGAAAATGACTCTATAACAATTCCTTTACTTGCAAAGAAAATGGCTATAAGTGTTTCTACATTAGAGCGATTAGTAAAATCAAAATACGGTATTACTCCAAAACAATTTATAATAGATTATAAACTCTCTAAAGCAGAAAACTTATTAAAAATGGGCAACAAAAATATTAAGCAAATTGCATCAGAAATTGGGTTTAATTCTGTTGCTTATTTTTGTCATTCCTTTAAAAAAAAATTTGGAAAACCCCCTAAAGCTTACACTGCTTTTATGCGGAATGAGTAGTGGTTTAAAATCTTAATAAACCGCGTTTACCACATTCCAAATTACCTTGGGTTTTCCGAGTGTATAATAGTGTAAAACAGGCACACCAAAGGCTTTGAGTTCTTTGCTTTGTTGTATTAGCCATTCAGTTCCTACCTGCTCACAATCGGCATCAGTTTTACATTTTGAAATGGCATTGGATAAATCGGTAGGGATATCTACGTGAAATATTCTGGGTAATACAGACAACTGTTTCTTATTGGTAATGGGTTTTAGTCCTGGGATAATTGGAACAGTAATGCCCATATCTCTGCAGGCTTTTACGTAGTCGTAAAATTTTTGGTTATCAAAAAACATTTGTGTCATGATATAATCTGCACCAGCATCTACTTTTTCTTTTAACCGTTGTAAGTCTATTTCTAAATTGGGCGCTTCAAAATGCTTTTCTGGGTAACCAGCTGTTCCAATACAGAAATTGGTTTTACCTCCATTTTGAATGTCTTCGTCCAAATAGATACCACTGTTTAAATTCACTACTTGCTTTTGCAAATCAATGGCATATTTATGTCCGTCGGCTTCAGGTTCAAAGCTCGCTTCATTTTTAGCTGCATCCCCTCTTAAAACCAATACATTGTCAATTCCTAAAAAGTTGAGGTCTATGAGTGCGTCTTCACTTTCCCTTTTGTTAAAACCGCCACAAATAAAGTGGGGCACGGTATCTATGCTGTAATGGTTCATAATAGCGGCACAGATCCCAACGGTACCTGGGCGCTTGCGCACTTCTACTTTTTCAAAAGTGCCATCAACTTTCTTTTTAAAAGCCGTTTCGCTTCTATGATAGGTTACGTTTATCCAAGAAGGCTTGAACTCCATTAATGGGTTCAAATGATCAAAAACATGTTGGATGGTCTTTCCCTTTAGTGGAGGTAAAACTTCAAATGAAATTAATGTGTTCTTGGCCTGTTGAATATGTTCAGTAACTTTCATGCCGCAATATACAAACGACATATTACATTTGTACAAAGCGTTACCGGTGAACTTGACTATACAAACCAATAACCTCTACAAAAGTTACAAGGGTAGAACCGTTGTAAATAATGTTTCTGTAAACGTTAAACAAGGAGAAATAGTCGGTTTGTTGGGTCCTAATGGGGCAGGAAAAACAACTAGTTTTTATATGGTGGTTGGTCTTATAAAGCCCGATGAAGGAAGCGTTTTCTTGAATGATCAAGACATCACCAAGTTACCCATGTATAAAAGGGCTCAGATGGGTATTGGGTATTTACCCCAAGAAGCCAGCGTTTTTAGAAAGCTTACAGTAGAAGACAATATCATGGCTGTTCTAGAGATGACCAATCTTACAAAAGCAGAGCGTCTTCATAAAATGGAGTCATTGTTAGACGAATTTAATTTACACCATGTAAGAAAAAATAATGGCGATAGTTTAAGTGGAGGTGAAAGAAGAAGAACTGAAATTGCTAGAGCATTAGCTGTTGATCCAAAATTCATTTTATTAGATGAACCTTTTGCAGGGGTAGACCCAATAGCTGTAGAAGATATACAGGGAGTTGTAGCTAAATTGAAATACAAGAATATTGGCATTTTAATAACAGACCATAATGTAAATGAAACCCTTTCTATTTGCGATAGGGCTTATCTTTTGATAGAGGGTAAAATATTCAAACACGGAACAGCAGAAGAATTGGCAGAAGATGAGCAAGTTCGCAGACTTTATCTTGGTACCAATTTTGAATTAAAGCGCAAAGATTGGATCATAGATATGGCCAAGGAGAATAGTGAACAAAATTTATGAAATTATTAAGTCCTGCTATATCACGTTTGGCCCGAATAAGGCACTGGCGTATTGCTCAATGGGCTAATGATCCAATTGCATCTCAACGTGAAGTACTCCAAGACCTTATTACCCACGGACAATACACCGAGTTTGGAAGAAAGTACAACTTTAATCAACTTTTTAATATTCGAAAATTTAAAGAAGCAGTTCCTATTCATGAGTACGACGATCTAAAACCTTATATAGATCGTATTATGGCTGGTGAAGAAAATGTGCTTTGGAATACGCCGGTTAATTGGTTTGCAAAAAGCAGTGGTACTACTAATGATAAAAGTAAGTTCATCCCTATTACACAAGAAAGTTTGGAAGACTGCCATTTTCAAAGTGCAAAAGATGTGCTTACCATGTATTATAACAATAGAAGCGAAAGTGATCTATTAACAGGGAAGGGCTTGGTCATTGGCGGCAGCCATCAAATAAGCCAATTAAATGAAGACATGCAGTATGGCGATTTAAGTGCTGTCTTATTACAGAATACACCCATTTGGGCCAATTGGATTAGAACCCCTGAACTATCTATTGCTTTAATGGATGAATGGGAAGAGAAGATTGAAAAAATGGCCCATCATACTATTCAAGAAGATGTTACGTCTATTTCTGGGGTTCCTACTTGGACATTGATTTTGATAAAAAGAATATTGGCAATAACAGGGAAACAAAATTTGAAAGAAGTATGGCCTAATTTGGAATTATATATTCACGGGGGCGTTTCATTTACACCTTACCGTGCTCAATTTCAACAGCTCATTGGAGCTGGTTGTAGTTATTTAGAAATGTATAATGCCAGTGAAGGATTTTTTGCTGCGCAAGTTTCTCCAGAAGAAGAGGGAATGTTGTTGTTTACAGAAAATGGAATTTTTTATGAGTTTATGCCAGTTAGTGAATACGGGAAACCCAACCCGAAAACAATTGGCTTAAGTGATATTGTAGTTGGTGAAAACTATGCTTTAGTCATCAGTACCAATGGAGGCTTATGGCGTTATTTGGTAGGAGATACTGTACAATTTATTAGCAAGTATCCATTCAAATTAAAAGTGACTGGTAGACTAAAGCAATACATTAATGCGTTTGGTGAAGAATTAATTGCAGACAATGCAGACCGTGCTATTGCAATTGCTAGCGCTAATACGGGGTTGATTGTAACTGACTATACAGCAGCACCCATCTATTTTAGCGAACAGCATCAAGGAGCACATGAATGGCTGATTGAATTTGAGCAAAAACCAGATTCAATTGAACATTTTACCTTTGAATTAGATACTGCACTCAAAAGTTTAAATAGTGATTACGAAGCTAAAAGGCATAAAGATATGGCCCTATCAATGCCAGTAGTGCACGCATTAAATCCTGGTATCTTTAATCAGTGGCTAAAGCAAAAAGGGAAATTGGGTGGACAACATAAAGTACCAAGGTTAAGTAATGAACGTTTATATATAGATGAAATAAAAAGTTTTTATTTGTAAAATATTTAATTGAACCAAATGAAATTATTAGAAGGCAAAGTTTCTATTGTTACAGGAGCAGCTCGTGGAATAGGAGCGGCCATTGCTTTAAAATTAGCGGAACAAGGAAGTCATATTGTATTTACTTATGTTAGCGATAGTAGTGCTGAAAAAGCAGCTGCTTTGGCTACACAAATTGAAGCAATGGGTGTTAAAGCTAAAGCGGTAAAGAGCAATGCAGCCGTTTTTTCTGATTGCGAATCTTTAGTAAATGACACAATAAAAGAATTTGGTGCTATTGATATTTGTGTTAACAATGCTGGTATATCAAAAGATAATTTGTTGTTGCGAATGACCGAAGAGCAATGGGATGAAGTAATTGATGTTAACTTAAAGAGTATCTATAATATGACCAAGCAAGTGATTCGTCCAATGATGAAAGCCAAGCAGGGAAGTATTATCAATATGAGTTCAATAATTGGGATTAGAGGGAATGCTGGTCAAAGTAGTTATGCTGCTAGTAAAGCCGGAATCATTGGGTTTACCAAGTCTATTGCTGCAGAGCTAGGTTCAAGAAATATTCGCTGCAATGCAATTGCCCCCGGATTTGTAGAAACAGATATGACCCATTACTTAAAAGATGGTGAGGGTGCCACACAGTTTTTGCAAAAAATTCCTTTGGGCCGATTTGGAAAGGCAGAAGAAATATCTAACACAACATTATTCTTAGCGAGCGATATGAGTTCGTATATTACCGGTCAAGTTATTAGCGCTTGTGGCGGATTAAATATCTAAAATGAAAAAATTATTACAGCATACAGCATCAGATCTTTCCGCTTCTATTGTTGTTTTGCTTATAGGGCTGCCCCTTTGCCTTGGCATTGCATTAGGTTCTGGGGCACCTTTGTTTTCGGGCATCATTGCAGGTATTGTTGGTGGTATTGTAGTTGGATTTTTTAGTAAGTCTGAATTAAGTGTATCAGGGCCAGCGGCTGCTTTAACTGCAATAGTGGTCATGGGAATTACTAGTTTGGACTCCTATGAAGCATTTTTAGTAGCAGTTGTTTTAGCTGGAATTTTTCAAATTATTTTAGGGTTTTTTAAAGCTGGAGTCATTGCTCACTATGTACCTAACTCGGTTATAAGAGGAATGTTAACTGCTATTGGACTCATTTTAATATTAAAACAAATTCCTCATATTCTTGGCTATGATGTAGATTTTGAAGGCGATGAACGTTTCTTTCAAAATGATCAACAAAATACATTTACAGAAATTCCACAAGCATTCAACGCCATCAATTCTACTGCTTTTTTAATAGGACTAATTAGTTTAGTGATTTTATTGATTTGGCAAACTAAATCGATAAAGAACACAAAATGGATGAATTTAATTCCTGCTCCTTTATTGGTTGTTTTGCTTGCAACTGGCACAAATTATTTTTTTGAGTATAATTCATCAAATGCCAGATTGGAAGCAAGTCATTTAGTGAGTCTTCCTATTCCTAAAGATTTAGCCGATTTTATTTCTTTTTTTACACTACCCAATTTTAGTAGTTTACTTAACCCATCCATTTGGGTTATTGCATTTTCTTTGGCCATTATAGCAAGTTTAGAAACATTATTGGCAGTAGAAGCTATTGATAAACTTGATCCTTTAAAACGAATTACACCAACAAATAGAGAATTAAAAGCCCAAGGAATGGGTAATATTATTTCAGGTTTAATAGGAGGGTTGCCCATTGCTTCAGTTATAGTAAGAAGTTCAGTAAATGTGAACGCGGGTGCAAAATCAAAAAAATCAACCATTATTAATGGCATTTTACTTTTGCTTTGCGTGGTTTTTATCCCAGGATTGTTGAGCAAAATCCCATTGTCTGCACTAGCTGCAGTGCTAATTTTTACTGGATTTAAACTAGTGAGTATAAAAGAAATCAAATTCTTTTATGCAAAAGGTTGGGATCAGTTTATGCCTTATGCAGCAACCATTATTGCCATATTTTTAACTGATATGCTTACTGGAATTGTGGTTGGAATGCTCGTAAGTTTATTTTATTTAGTTAGGAGTAATTTCAGGTCGGCAATTTTAGTAGCAAATGATCAGAACAATTATTTAATTCGGCTACGAAAAGATGTTTCTTTTTTGAATAAGCCCATCATAAAAAAGCATTTGCAGTCATTTCCTAATGATTCTTTTGTTATGATTGATGCTACTAGAGCAGATTTTATTGATAAAGATATTATTGAAGAAATTAATGATTTTATTGAAACAGCACCAACGAGAGGAATTAAAGTCCATGTTAAAAAGGGCAATTATCAACCCATGCATTTATTATTTAAACAGCCATAATCTTTATATATGAACTCATACCAACGGTTACTATTAGAAAATAAAGCTTGGGCTCAAGAAAAGTTGACGGATGATCCCAACTATTTCAAAAGATTGGTTGACGTTCAATCGCCCGATTTTTTGTGGATTGGGTGCAGTGATAGCAGGGTTCCTGCTAATGAAATAACAGGTACTCAACCGGGGGAAATATTTGTACATCGAAATATTGCCAATATGGTCATACATACCGATCTTAATTTATTAAGCGTATTGCAATATGCAGTTGAGGTTTTAAAAGTGAAGCATATCATTGTATGTGGACATTACGGATGTGGAGGGGTTAAAGCGGCTATGACTAATCATAATTTTGGAATTATTAACAAATGGATTCGAAATATTAAAGATGTTCATCGTTTTCATAGGGAAGAAATTGATGCAATTTCCGATGAAAACACCCAATTGAACCGAATGATAGAATTAAATGTGCAAGAGCAGGTATTAAACTTAGCAAAGACTTCTATTATTCAAAAATCATGGAAAGAAAGGCAGGGTCCTGACCTCCATGGATGGGTGTATGACTTGCATGATGGATTGGTTAAACCCATCTATGAAATGAGCGCAGGAACCCATATTGATGAGATTTATGAATTTGATGACCTATAGTAGAAACGGACCAATTATTCATTTTAGGAATATTAAGCTGTGTACTTTCACAAAAGCTTATTGGTAGTTAAACTACTTTAGGTATAATACTTGTAATATTTGCCCGCAATGGAAAAAAATAAGAATGCTGTTTCGCCAATGGGTGCAGCTCGTAAAATTTTAGAGCTACTTAGTTTAGATAAAAAAGACGTTTCTTCCATATATGCATTTGCTATTTTAGCAGGTATCTTAAGTCTTGCCATGCCATTGGGAATACAAACCATTATTGGCTTTGTAATGGCAGGATCATTATCTACATCAATAGTTATTTTAATTGTTTTAGTGGTGGCAGCAGTACTTATTTATGGTCTTTTACAAGTAAGGCAACTTCAAGTCACTGAAAAAATACAACAAAAATTATTTGTTAGATATTCCCTTGAATTTGCAGACAGGCTACCAAAGATGAATATTGAAAAACTGGATGCATATTATTTGCCTGAGTTGGTTAATCGATTTTTTGATACCGTTTCTTTACAAAAAGCAGTAGAAAAATTATTGCTTGATGTGCCAGCTGCAATCATTCAAATTTTCTTTGGGCTTATTTTACTTTCGTTGTATCACCCTGTATTTATTGGCTTTGGCGCTGTTTTAACGTTAATAGTTTATTTGATTATGCGTTATACATTGCCTGCAGGATTTCAGGCAAGTATTGAAGCAAGTAACCAAAAATTTGCCACTGCAGCTTGGTTAGAAGAAATGGCAAGGGTTATTAAGTCGTTTAAATATTCAAGAGGAACAAAGCTAAATATTCGTAAAACAGATGGTATAGTAACTCAATACTTAGATGCTAGAAATAGTTATTTTAAAGTTTTACTTACCCAATATTGGAGCCTAATCATTTTTAAGGTCGTAATTACAGCCGCAATGCTTATTGTAGGCGCCGTACTATTAGTAGATCAGCAAATTAATATTGGTCAATTTATTGCTGCCGATATTGTTATCTTAAGCATCATTGCGTCTGTTGAGAAGTTGATTTTAAATATGGACAAGGTATATGATTTACTTACTTCTGTTGAGAAACTCAGTAAAATTACTGAAAGCGAGATTGAAGTTCAAGGAACTGTTCAATTGTCTGATACCCCTAAAGGGGTGTCTTTATTATTTGAAAATGTTGGATTTACCTATGGTAATAACGCAAAAGCGCTGGAAAGATTAAATATGAATATAGCACCAGGTGATAAAGTGTGTATAATGGGAGAATCTGGGTCTGGGAAGTCTACCATTCTACGATTACTAACTGGTGCGTTTAATAATTTTACTGGATCCATTTTATTAGACGGAATTCCAATGGGTAACTATAACCTTAACTCTGTAAGGTCACAAACAGGAATTCTGTTAAGTCAACAAGATATTTTTCATGGCAGTATTTGGGAGAATATCACCATGGGAAGCGAAGAAATTAAATATGATGAAGTAACCGACTTGGTAAATAGGTGCGGATTAACCAGTTTTGTTCAGGGGCTTCCGAAAGGATATGATACTGTTTTAGACCCTACTGGTAAACGGTTAAATAGTAAAATTAGACAAGACATTTTATTGCTAAGGGCATTACTTGGTAAAAAAAGACTTTTATTGTTAGAAGAACCACTTAATTTTTTAGAGAAAACATATAAACACAATATTCAAGACTATATATTTTCAGAAGAGAATGCAACTGTAATCATTGCTACCAATGACGTTGAAACTGCGGCTCGTTGTAATAAAATTATTTATTTGCAAGATGGATTTGTAAAAGCAGCTGGTAATTGGTCTACTATTGCTCCACTTTTAAATGAAAATTATGGACAGTAATAAATTTATAAGTACTGTAATAGAAGATGTAGTTGAAAATAGTTCAATCAACTCATATCAACATATTTACAGGATACAGAATAAGAATAATGTTAAGAAATGGCTTTGGGCGTCATTGATTTTATTGATTATAGTATTGTTCTTGCCTTGGACGCAAAATATTAGAGCCAAGGGTGCGGTAACCGCATTAAGACAAGAAGATCGCCCGCAAGAATTAAATACTGTTTTGGCTGGTAGCGTGGTTAAGTGGTATGTTAAAGAGGGCGATTATGTAAAGAAAGGAGATACCATCATGCAAATTGGTGAGGTTAAGACAGATTATTTTGATCCCCAATTACTGAATAGAACCAAGAAACAAATTGATGCAAAGCAAATTGCAGTGGATGGCTATGGCAATAAAGCTGCAACAGCAGTATCACAAATCAATGCTTTGGAAGAAGCAAGGGATTTAAAGTTAGACCAGTTAGATGTTAAACTTCGTCAGCAGGCCTTAAAAGTAGTGAGTGATAGTATTGATTTGGGTGCAGTTTTGAATGAATTATCTGTAACTAAAAGACAAATTGATGCTGCAAAAAATATGTTAGACAGCGGGGTTATTTCTTTAGTTGATTTTGAAAGAAGAAAAGTAAGCTACCAAAATGCATTGGCTAAAAAAATCAGTGCAGAAAATAAATTTTTGCAAGCCAAGCAAGAGTTAACCGCCATTCGAATTGAAAAAAATGGTACTATTCAAGAATACACTGATAAGATTGCTAAAGCGCAGGGTGAGCAATTTGGCTCATTGTCGAATATGGCAACAGGTGAAGCTGATGTAGCCAAATTACAGAACGCGTATAGTAATTATGATATTCGAAATAAGCTCTATTATATCACAGCACCCCAGGATGGTCAAATTACCAAAGCTCGCAAAGCAGGTATTGGCGAAATGCTTAAAGAAGGGGATATGATTGTAGAAATAGTTCCTGATAATATAAAATATGCGGTAGAGTTATTTGCAGAACCCATGGACTTGCCACTATTGGCAATTGGTCAGAAAATCAGGTTTGTTTTTGATGGATTTCCTGCAATTGTATTCTCGGGTTGGCCTGCTGCATCTTATGGAACATTTGGTGGAGTTGTAGCTGCAGTAGAGACCTCTGTGAGCAGCAATGGAAAGTTTAGGCTGTTAGTGATTGAAGATCCTTCAGAAAAAGCTTGGCCACGTCAGCTTAGAATGGGTGGGGGTGCAAATGGAATTGCGCTCTTAAAAGATGTGCCAATTGGATACGAATTATGGAGAAATATCAATGGATTCCCTCCTGAATATTACAAGCCAATGCAAGGCACGGACCTTAAAGAACAAAAGGGGAAATAGCCATGAGAAAATTGATCTTCTTAATTGGCTGTGCAGGGGCGTTCAATACAAATGCCCAAGTTTTAAGTCCTGAAAAATTTATTGAACAGGTTAGGACTTTTCATCCAATAGCCAAGCAAGCAAATATAAAAGTTGAAAAAGCCAATGCTGCCCTACTAAGTGCAAAAGGAGGATTTGACCCCACACTTGAAATGGATGCAAGTAGGAAAACATTTGATGGAAAAAATTATTATTTCTCTACTAATCCAGAATTAAAACTACCTACCAGAATTGGGGGTATGGATATTAAAGCTGGTGTTGAAGACAATGGAGGGTTGTTTTTAAATAATCAAATTACAAGAGGCCAGAGTAGTTATCTAGGAGTAGAAATGCCTTTATTAAAAGGCTTGCTAATAGACCAACGTAGGGCTAATTTGCAACAAGCGGTTTTGTTTTCTCAGCAGAGTGTGCAAGACCGACTTAAAATGCAGAATGATTTGTTATTTGATGCCTACAATGCTTACTGGCAATGGGCTGGCTCATATCAACTATTTAGTATTTATCGCCAGTTTTTGCAAGTGAGTCTAGACCGTTTTAGATTGGTTAAATTAGCTTACCAAAATGGAGATAGGGCATTAATTGATACGATTGAAGCACTCACTCAGGTTCAACAATTTCAATTATTACAAGCAGATGCTAAAGTTAAATTAACGAATGCACAGCTTGAATTAGCCAATTTTTTATGGAATGAAAATGATGCAGCTTATTTGTTGAATGAAAAATTTGTGCCTGATACCGTTCAGTTCCAAATGTATATGGCAGTTGATAATCCGGATGAACTAATTAATCGGGCTAATGCAGAAAACCCATCTATACAAAGCTTGAATGTAGAATTGGCAGCTTTAGAAGTAGAGCGAAAGTTAAAGTTTCAATCTTTGCTACCATCTTTAAATATCAAAGCCAATTTATTGAACCAAGGGTATAACGTAATGAAGAATTTTGGTGGTGCACTCTTGCAAAATAATTATGTATGGGGTGTTCAGTTTAAAATACCCTTGTTTTTGAGAGAAGGACAGGGTGCTTATAAACAAGCAAAATTAAAAATTGCTGAAACCAATTATGAGCTGAATGCCAAACAGTGGAGTACTGCCAATAAAATTAGGTCGTACTACGCCGAGTCTATTTTATTAAAAGAGCAGATTGCTGCTGCTCAACAAGCATACAATGGATATACTGCTTTATTAAAAGCAGAAAACCTTAGATTTCAAAACGGGGAAAGCAGCTTATTCCTACTCAATACTCGAGAAAATAAGGTCATTGAAACAGCTGAGAAGCTCATTCAATTAAGGGCAAAATACCTTAAAGCCAGTTATGGAATCAGTTGGGCTGCTGGTTTAATACGCTGATTTTCAGTTAAAAATTAAATTTAGTGCAGGCAACCGTATTGCTAACTTTGCTGTATTATTAACAGATTAGATTAATTATAAGCAAGGGTTGAGTTTAACTGATGAGCAAATCAAGTACATGATTGATGGCTGTCGAAAGAATAATCGACAAAGCCAAAGGGATCTTTATGAGTGGTTACAAGGGTATGCTCATTCTATTTGTAAGCGATATGCAAATGAAATAAACTTAGTAGAGGATTTAGTTATGGATGGCTTCATGAAAATTTATAAGAATATTGCACAATACGATACCAGTAATTATGCAGTTTCAGAAGCAGCATTTAAAGGCTGGTCAAAAAGAGTATTTATCAATAATTGTATTAATTATTCAAGAAAATATTTTTCAGACGCTATTTCTTTAGATGAATTATCCGAACAGCAACAATTTGAACCAGCAATTAGTGAAGACATCATTCATAATTTGGGGTATCAAGAAATTATACAAATGGTTATGAGTTTACCCATGAGTTATAAAACGGTTTTCTGTTTGCATTGTATAGATGGGTACTCACATCAGGAAATTGCTCATTTATTAGGTATTAACGAGGGTACATCTAAATCCAATTTATTTAAAGCCAAGCGGCACTTACAATTATTGTTGTCATCCAAAAGCAAATTGAATGGATAAATTCTACTCAAAATCAATTGAAGATCTTGCCAAGAATGCTTTTGAAAAAGAAGCAGATGATGCCGTTAGTGGTTCCGCTAATTGGGATACAATGCAGCAATTGTTAGATCAAGAAATGCCCCAAAAAAGGAAAAGAAGACCAGTTGTTTTTTGGTTCTTGATATTTTTAATGGCTGGGCTGCTGATTACGGGTGCTTCTAGATACTTTTCGAGGAAGGAATCCATTGATGCGGTTCATAATATTCAAACTGTTGATACAGAGAATAAAAAAGCACTTCCTTTCAAAAGTGAACAGAACAATTTGAATAAGGAAATTCTAATAATTAAAAAGGATAATATCAAATCAAATAAGGAATCAACTAAAAGAAGTATTGTACCGCCCCAAATAAATGCGGCAACCTCCAACATAAATAAGACAACCCCCAAAAGTAATAAGACTCCAGATCAAATAGATAAAACTCCGATTCCTGCGCCTACATCATCGGCAAAAGACTTGCAAGTTTTTATTACAGAAACAAACGGTAAAGACAGCTTGAAACAACTAGAACAAACACAAAAAGAAGCAATTGATTCGCTAAGGCAAGAAAAAATTGAGGAGAAAAATGATTCTGCTATTTCAAAAGATACTTCTATTGAAAAGGATTCTCCTATAGTTAAAATCAGCGATAAAAACTCGGAAAAGAAACCTTCTAAGTGGGAGTGGAATTTGACTATTGCACCAGATTTTTTATTGGCTAATATGCAACCTCTACATCAACCTGGGTTTACCATAGGCGTAGGAGTTAATTATATTTTAACACCTAAATGGAGAATTAGATCGGGGCTATTGTATAATTATACCACTGTTAACGCTTCTGGAGATGGCTATTTGTATAAGCCTTCCCCTAACTTACCTAGTTATACGAGTTTAGAATTAAGAAATGTGAAAGGTAATTTGCATGTTTTTGAAGTGCCACTTTTAGTTAGATATACTGCTCGGCCCAATAAAAAATGGTCTTTTATCTCTTCTGTAGGCTTGTCTTCATTATTTTTCATAAAGCAACAATACACGTATGATTTATTGTTAAATGGAAGCACTCCTTTGCTTTGGAATAGTGCCAGCGACACAGACGATGATGGGGAATCACATATTTTAAATAATCTTACCATTGGTACAGGGCTTTCTGTTAAAACAAAGCGAAATCTGGTACTTGAAATTGAACCAACTTTCAAGCTTCCTTTAGAAGAACTAGGCGAGGGGCATAATAAATTGGGAACGATTGCCCTATATTTCAATTTAAGAATACCAATTACTAAGCAAAAAAAATAATTTTCTGAGGCAACCCCTTTTTCAATAATAGTGTATTGACTATTATGAAAAAGATCATTGTTTCAAGTTTAATGGCCACATTGTTCTTGTTGGCTTGTAAGCATGAATTTTTGAATTCTGCAATTAATCCAACACCTGTAATTGTTCAAGGAGGTACAACAGGAGGAGGTACAACTGTATCGGATACTGTTTGCTTTCAGAACGATGTACTGCCCTTATACGTGAGTTACTGTGCAAGTGCAGGTTGTCATAACGCCAATACAAGAGCAGATGGTGTTCAAACTACCGATTATACCACCATCATGAAGGGCATCAAACCAAGAGATGCAGCTAATAGTAAATATTATAAGGAAATCACCAAAGGTGAAATGCCTCCAAGAGGCTATCCGGCATTAAGTACTGCTCAAATAAGTTTAATTAAAAAATGGATTGATCAAGGTGCTTTAAATACCAACTGTGTTAATAGTTGCGATACAACTAAGTTTACTTATTCTACTTCTGTACAAACCATCTTGTCTAATAACTGCAACGGTTGTCATGGTGTTGCACCAGGATCAGGCAATGTTTATTTAGGAACACTTGCAGCAACTCAATCTTATATCAATGCAAATAAGCAATTATTCTTAGATGCAATTAATCATGCGCCTAGTTTACCAGCTGCACAAAGAATGCCAATAGGCAATCCAATGGACGCATGTAAGATTAAGCAAATGACCAAGTGGATTAATGCAGGAATGCCTCAATAAAAATATAATTATGCGGAATTTGTTTCTATTATTTTTTGCGCTATTCTTTTTCAGTGCATGTTATTATGATAAAAGTGAGTTGGTGTATCCAGCAGCTTCTGCTATCTCTTGTGATACGGCTAATGTAAAATTTAGTACCAGTTTAATGCCCATTCTAAACACTTCTTGTAATAGCTGTCATGGTGGAAATGCAGCTGCAGGTGCTGGAATTGTTTTGGATACTTATGTAGGAGTTCGGGCTTCGGTTTTAGGTGGAAAGTTCATGAACTCCATTATTCAGAATGGACAAGCATCTGCCATGCCAAAGGGGGGCGGAAAATTATCGGCCTGCGATATATCAAAATTTCAAGTTTGGATTAATGCTGGAATGTTAAACAACTAAATAAGTATCATGAAAAAATGGGTTATCATAATTGGCTCTGTTATTTTAATTGCAGCAGCTGTTCTTTATTATGTTTTTATTTATGCTGCACAGCACAAAAGAAATGTAGATGATGAAAAAGCTATTGCAATTAGTGCAGTTGAATTAGTGCATGCATATAATAACAATGAAGCTGAAGCAAATGCTAAATACCTAAACAAAGCGTTAGTGGTAGAAGGATTTATAAAAGAAGTAGGCCAAAATCAGGAAGGTAATACCACAATTACCATTGATGGTGCCAATGATTTTTCTGCAGTTTTTTGCACCTTAAAAGAAGCAAATAACAATGTTGAAGCCAATAAAAAAGTCAATATTAAAGGGGTGTGTATTGGATTTACCAGTGACGTGGTAATCACAGATGCATTTATTCAAATTAAAAAATAGTTTATGAGAAAATATGTTTTTTTATTCTTGTTACTGAGTTCAGCATATTGTGTGAGTGCTCAATCTCTATTATCTACAAAATCAGGCGTAGCTAAGTTTAATGCAACAGGTGGTTTAGTAAAAATTGAAGCAGTGAATAATCAGGTTGATTGTAAAATGCTTCCTTCTAACGGTCAAATTGTATTTGCATTATTAGTAAAAGGTTTTCGATTCGAAAATCAATTGATGGAAGATCATTTTAATGAGAATTATTTAGAGAGTACGAAATTTCCAAAAGCTAGTTTTAAAGGATATATAACCAATATTACAACAGTTAATTTTACTGTGGATGGTGTGTATAAAGCAACAGCCGATGGGGTACTGACTATTCATGGTGTTGATCAAAAAATTCAAACCCCAGGTACAATTACTGTTAAATCTGGCAAAGCATCTTTAAAAAGCGACTTCAGTGTAAAATTGGCTGACTATAAAATTGCCGGTTCGTATATAGGTGAAAAAATTGCTGCTGAAGCCAATATTCAAATCAATTGTAATTTTTAAAAAAGGGCTATGAAATTGAATCTTAGACAAATTGTTATTTTGTTTTTTTGCTTTGTAAGTTCTGTGATAGTAAGTGCTCAAGAAGTTGATTTATTTAAATTACAAGAGAAGGAAGAAAAGGAAAAAGAAAAGAATACAACAGATATTACTACTGCAATTTTTAAAACCACTCGTATTGTAAATGGACATTCTATTGAAAATATTGGTGCAGGTTTATTAGATGTAAAAATTAACCATCGCTTTGGAAGAGTAAATACTGGTGGATATAATTTATTTGGATTAGACCAGGCTTCTATGCGCATGGGGCTGGATTATGGTATCAACAGCAGATTAATGGTAGGAGTCGGAAGAAGCACATACCTAAAACAATATGATGGATTTGTAAAATATAGAATTTTAAGACAAAGCACTGGTAAAATAAATATGCCATTATCAGTAAGCTATGCAGGGGGAGTAATTTGGAAAACAATTGATAATCCTGCAGGTACAGGATTCTATTACACAGATCGATTTAGCTATTTTAATCAAATTTTGATTGCTAAAAAATTCAATGACTATTTCTCCTTGCAGCTAATACCAACCATGGTTCATTATAATAATGTTCCTTTAGCAACCGACCCTAATGATCTTTTCTCATTAGGTATTGCTACCAGAATTAGAATAAGTAAAAGAGTAAATATTACTGGTGAATATTATTACCAGTTTCAACATTTTAATGGTTATTATAATAGTCTTTCAGTGGGTGTAGATATAGAAACAGGGGGGCATGTATTTCAAATGCATTTCTCTAATTCTACAGGTATGACTGAAAGAACTTTTATTCATGAAACAGACGGCCAATGGGGGAAAGGAGATATCCATTTTGGATTCAATATCGCCCGTATTTTCACCATCAAAAAGCCAAAGGGTATTTAATTAACTACTTAAGACAATTTCTGTTTGAATCTTTGAATAAAGGCTTTGCTATGTTCGCTTAAAATAAGTCTACCACTAATGGCAGCCCTTTCTTTCAAGAGTTCATCCCAATGTTCAGTGCCTTTCCAAAAAATGGATTTTAATTCATGCAATGCGTCTGGATTGGAGTGAGATAAAGTGGTTGACAGTCTTATGATAGATTCGTCCATACCTGCTACATCTGGGTGCAACTCTGCATATAACCCTTTTCTTCTAGCCCAGTCTGCTGGTCTAAATGTTACCGCATCAATGGTTAATTGTGAGAATGCAGATAAGCCAATTTTTCTTTCAACTGCAGGACCTACCACAAATGGTCCTATACCTACTGCGAGCTCGCTTAACTTAACATCGGCTCCTTCGCATGCAATGGCGTAATCTGCCGCAGCAGCCAATCCTACTCCACCCCCAATACATTTACCTTGAATTCGAGCTATAATTATTTTACCGCAAGTGCGCATTGCATTAATAACATGGGCAAAGCCGCTAAAAAATTTAAGACCTGCTTCTTCTGAATTGATGATAGATAACTCATCAAATGACGCACCTGAACAAAATACTTTTTCCCCTGCTGAACGCAATACAATTACTTTGGTGTCGGGGTTTAAACCCTCACTGTAAATTTCTTTTGCTAGGGTATCTAATATTTTCCCTGGCAATGAATTGCTTTGTGGATGAAAGAATTCAATGGTTGCAATGCCATGCTCGCGATCAACTTTTACAAATCCTTCTTTAATATGCTCTATCATACAAATGATTTTATTGTATTGGTTTTTTGGCAACCATGGTTAAGATAGTTGCTATTCCGGTTAATTCATTGGTTTCATCAATCATTTCTACCAGCCATTTAACAATCCCCTTATCAATATCGGTTGGTTCTTTTTTCTCTTGCCTTATTTTTTCTTTGCAGGTAAATCGAATATGCATTTCGCTTCCTGGATAAACAGGTTTAGTAAAACGCAATTCATCAATACCATAATTTAAAAGAACAGGGTTTTTTTCATAGCTGTCTACAAATAAACCTGCAGCCATACTCATAATTAAATAACCATGTGCTACTTGTTTCTCAAACATTGTGCCATTGAAATCGGTGTCTTCTAAATGCGCATAAAAATGATCACCACTTAAATCGGCAAATGCATTAATGTCTTCAGCAGTGATTACTCTTTTCTCGGTGATCAATTGATCACCAATTACTAAGTCTTCAAAATATTTTTTGAAGGGGTGTATGGTAGGAGTATTTCCTGTTGCACCTGGTTGATACACTTTGCTGATGGCAGTAATCATATCTGGTGAACCCTGCACTGCTACTCGCTGCATATAATGTTTAACGCCCCTTAATCCCCCCATTTCTTCTCCACCACCTGCTCTACCTGGACCACCATGTACCAATAAAGGCAAAGGAGATCCATGCCCAGTGCTTTCTTTAGCACATTGTTCATTCAGCACTAAAATTCTACCGTGATAATTACCCGCACCAATTACATAGTCGGTTGCAATTTTTGTACTCGCAGTTACAATGCTGCTTACCAAAGAGCCTTTTCCTAATTTGGCCAATGAAATTGCTTCTTCTGTATGCTTGTATGGCATCAATGTGGCCACTGGTCCAAATGCTTCTACTTCGTGTACGTTTGAATTCCCAAATGGATTTTCATTCAACAAAAGTAAAGGACTTACAAAAGCACCTTTAATGGGGTCTGCATCTAATACTTCTACAGAGTCTAATGAACCGTATAAAATACTTGAAGTCTCCAATAATTTATTCACTTGGGCTTTTACTTCATTGCGTTGTGTTTCCCCTGCTAATGAACCCATTCTTACTTTTGGATTCAAAGGATTGCCAATAATATTTTGAGCAAGGGCTGCAGTCAATGCTTTTTGTACATCCTCTATTTTATTTTCAGGAACAAAAATTCTTCTTACTGCGGTACAACGTTGTCCTGATTTGGTAGTGATTTCTCTTCTTACTTCTTTTATAAAAATATCCCATTCAGGCATTGATGGTGTAATATCTTCACCTAATACGATGCAGTTCAATGAATCTGCCTCCATAGTAAAAGGAACATTTTCTGCTAATATTTTTGTGCCTGATTTTAATAGTAAGCCTGTTGTAGCAGAACCGGTGAATGTGACTACATCTTGAGATTGCACATGGTTCAATAAATCACCTGCACTACCACATATCAATTGCAATGCACCATCCGGTAAAATTCCAGACGCAATAATTCTTTTTACTACCGCTTCTGTTAAGTATGAAGTTACCGTAGCTGGTTTTACAATAGCAGGAACACCAGCCAATAAATTCACGGCTATTTTTTCTAACATGCCCCATACGGGGAAGTTGAATGCATTAATATGAATGGCCACTCCTTCTTTAGGAATGAGTAAGTGGTGCCCCATAAAAGTATTGGCTTTGCCCAATGGATGGTGTTCTCCATCTAGGCAGTAAGGTGTGTCTGGTAATTTTCTTCTTAGTGAAGCATAGGAGAATAAATTTCCAAATCCACCTTCTATATCTACCCAGCTATCTGCTTTAGTAGCACCAGTTTGATAACTGATATTATATAACTCTTCCAAATGTTCCCTTAAGTAAAGGGCCAATGCCCTTAACATTAACCCTCTTTCGTGAAAACTCATTTTTCTAAGCGCAGGGTTACCCTTACTACGTGCATAATGAAGGGCAGCTGCAAAATCCAAGCCTTTTGAAGTGGCATTTGCAATTGGCTCGCCAGTCACGGCATTATACAATAATTGGCCATCTCCTTCCCCTTTTACCCATTGGCCCATTAAAAAGTTTTCTACAGTATACATATGGTCTAGTTCGTTTCGGCACAAAGCTAACGATTGATAGCTTTATTAAAAAGGCATAAAAAAACCCGTCCCGATTATATCGGGACGGGTATAGCAGTTGGTTATTGGTCAAAAAACTTTAACAGTTCTATTAGTTAAGACAGCCTTTTATCGATTTCGCTGCAAAGAGCAGAAAAAATTTCTTCAACGGTGCCTTCACCCTTAATATTGACTACTTTATCAAATTGACTATAGTAGTTGGCAACCACTGTTGTTTTGTCTTTGTATTCTACAATACGGGCTCTGATAACTGTTTCATTGTTATCATCGCTTCTTCCGCTGGTTAATCCTCGGTTTAATAAACGCTTCACTAATTCTTCCTCAGATACTTCCATGGCCAATAAAACCCCTATCTCGGTTTGTTTTAGCTTTAATAATTTATCTAAAGCTTCACTTTGAGCAGTGGTTCTTGGGAACCCGTCAAATAAAAAGCCTTTGGCGTCTGGATTGGCTTCCAAAGCAGAAGAAATCATGCCAATTACTACCTCATCAGGTACCAATTGGCCCTTGTCCATCAAGTTCTTTGCTTCTAATCCTAGTGGAGTTTGACGTGCAATTTCACTACGGAGTAAATCTCCAGTAGACAAATGCTTTAAGCCATATTTTTCAATTAGTTTCTCACTTTGCGTTCCTTTGCCACTTCCGGGAGGACCGAATAAAATAATATTAAACATGTAGGTTCGATGCTTGCTTGAGGTACAAATATACAAAGGGCTTGTTAAAAATCCTTTAACAAATGAGCCCCATCCATCAAAAACAACCGTTTTGGCTAAATTTTTGGTCTTTGGGCTAAACAAGTACAAACCTTATCTGTCTTAAGAACGTACATTCAAATGATTAAACTTTCGCAAATATGAAATGGACAGCCATCTTGCTTTTAGCGGTTTTCAGCCTTAGTAGCTGCCAAGCACAGAACAATTCAAGTAAGAAACTTGTTAGTGATACTATGAGCAAAAAAGACAACCCCTATTTTGCAAAAGGAGAAAAAGGAAAATTGACTGTTAAAGACAGTGAATGGAAAAAAGTACTCTCTCCTGAAGTATATTATATAGCCAGAGAAAAAGGCACTGAACGCCCTTGGACCAGTAAGTTCGAAAACTTTAAAGAAGTGGGCACTTACTATTGCGCAGTTTGCGGAAACGGACTTTTCAAAAGTGATACCAAATTTGATAGTGGATGTGGATGGCCTAGTTTTTATGAGCCACTCACTAAAGGAGCCATTATTTATTTGCCAGATAATTCACACGGCATGCAGCGAACTGAAGTTCAATGTGGTCGTTGTAAATCACACCTAGGGCATGTTTTTGAAGATGGCCCACCCCCAACTGGCTTGCGTTTTTGCATCAATGGGGTAGTGCTCGATTTTGAAAAAGCTGCAGAAGCAGAAAAAAAATACAACGAGAAGAAAGGATAGTGAGACTGAGAATGAAGGGGCCGGATTTATCCGGCCCTATTTTTTGCGCATACCTAACAAATGCTAGGCTAATATGTCTTGCACATTCTTATTAATATTCGCGGCAATTCTTTCCATAGGCAAATCGTTATCATCGTTACCAAATGGATCTTCAATTTCTTCCGCAATTAGTTCTAAACTGGCCAATACATAGGAAATAAACAAAGTGGCGGGAATGGTAAAATAACCTAATGTTAATGCAAACCCTAATGGCAATGTTACAATATACAAGAAGATAAACTTCTTGATGAATGCACTATTCGAATAAGGAATAGGCGTATTCTTTATTCTTTCACAAGCTCCGCAGATATCCATGAACGATTGTAATTCATTGTTGATAAATAATAATTCAAACTCTGTAATTACTTGGTCTCTTTTTAATAAATGAACTTTATTCAAAAGAATAGCCACAAATTGATTAGGAATATGTTTACTTGTATCAAATCCGGTTATTTCCGGGTGTGGTTGTGCATCTAATGCCAATCTAGTTTTTTCGTTTTGCAAATGATTTTTTAATTCAACAGCAAATAAGGGAATAATTTTTTTGAAGAAGCTCCTATTTTTTTTGTCATCATGTGGTAAAAGACTGTTCATTTTTAGTGCGAGATTGCGGCTGTTATTAACCAATGACCCCCACAATTTTCTGCCTTCCCACCAACGTTCATAAGCGGTATTGGTTCTAAATACCAATAACATTGAAATGGCAAACCCCAACAAACTATGCATTACCGTAATATTTTTTGCATAGCTGGTACTAGACAACCGCAAATAATTGATCTCGATGAAAACGACTGCCCATGAGAAAACACCCATGCCCAAAATCAATGGTAGTAACTGTAGTACCGTATCTGTTTTATAAAACTGAAAAATAAATCGCAACCAATCTTTGGGGTTATAACTAATCATGAACTGCTTTTTGCTTTTGGTAAAAATAATACATGGAGTAACTAGTAATTAATACACCAGCAACAGACAACAACATTACACTATTCGAAAAAAAGTGTACCCAGTTCAATTGAATTTTAAAAATTTCTTTGCTCAATAAAACACTTACACTTCCTAAATAACCAAAAGAGTCTGCTACATAAATTAAAAAACCAGCATTACCTGTGAATCGAAATGCAGCAATCATGCGTTCAAAAAAAACAGAGTTAAAAGGAATGTACACCATGTATAAACCCAGTCCTACCAAGGTCATCCACCAAATAGGTGCTATAGAACCTTTACTAAACAACCAAGTGCTCAGGCCCGCTACCACAAAGCCTAATCCTATAAAAACATGCGCCAACATAAATGCTTTGAAACTATTTTTGATGAGCACCATACTTCCAATCAACACCAAAATAATTAAGGTAATTGGGGTCTCCGTTTTAGAAAATATGGCAGGTTGATTTAAATAGCCCATTTCCTTCCACATGTCTGCACTAAAATTATCCCTGATATCTCTGAAGATAGTAGCGAATGCATAAATTAATACAGCAGCAATAATGCCTGGTAAAAAATGTTGGATGAATTTTTTTCGATCATCGGCATTCATGGCCGTTCGGTTCATGCGCAAATCAATGTCTTCCTGCGTTGGCGGCGGAATCCGCTCCATCAGATAAATAAATAATAATAAAGGAAATACAAATACCAACCCAGTAGCAAAAGGCACCCAGAACTCACTCAAATTAAATTGTAGGATGAGCCAACCACCCACCGATTTCACAAATCCCGATGAAAAAATAAAACTCACTGCTAGTGCTGCACCAATAAAATCAGTGGTTTTCCTTCCCTCTATATAGGAGAAAATAACGCCCCATAACATACCCAACGGAAAACCGTTAATAAAAAGAAATACAATATTATATGGTGCAGGCACAAGGGCAAATAATAACCAAGCCAACCAGGCAATACCCACTAAGACCAAAACAATTTTGTCTCGGCCCAATCTTTTTAACTCCGAAATAAATTTGATGCCATAAAATTTCGC
>JBKBWE010000253.1:0-4326 GCA_046289145.1 Sediminibacterium sp. | reverse complement strand
GGCTTGTTTACCACGGCCAAACTGGAAGAAATTGACGTTATTGCCGATGAGTTTGAATATGCGCAAATAAAGGCTGCGCTTAACTTTGGGTACTTAACCCGAAAATTATATGTATCGTTTTTAGAGCGTTCAGGGTTTCCGTTGGTAGACGTGCGTAATGAAGTTTTAGATGAAAGCTTTGTTGAGCAATGTGACCTACTGCACCTGAACGCTTTTTTATATTTACCCATGCGAAACGATGGCAAGGGTAACTTATTAGTGGCTGCTGCCGATCCAATGGATGAGCGCTTGCAAGGTATTTTAGAAATTAAATTCAATACCAAGATTAAATTAGTGGCTGCTTCTGATTTGGACATCACTTGGATGGTGCACAAATTGCGGGGTGAATACTATGTAAAAGAGTCGGTATTTAGTTTGATGCGTAAAGATCCAGAGAGTTCAGGATTAACCACATTTACGGATGCACAGCTGTTGTTTATATTTATTGCCATTGGGTTTGCTTTGTTGTTGCTAACTGTCAACTTTGTTAATAGTTTTATTTTCTTTAACCTCTTTTTTAGTTTCGTCTTTCTTTTCTCGATTGTATTTAAACTGTACATCGCTTTAAAAGGCTCTAAATATGAGCTAGTTGAAGTAGTTACTAAAGAGGAAGTAAAAGCTGTGAAAAATGATACGCTGCCGGTGTATACCATTCTGCTTCCGGTTTATAAAGAAGATAAACTGATTCGGAAATTGATATGGAACTTACGAAGCTTAGATTATCCACGTGGTAAATTAGACGTAAAATTATTGATTGAAGAAGACGATGATAAAACCTTGAATGCGGTACGAAATCTAGACTTTCCTGCCAACTTTGAAACGATTGTGGTTCCTTTTCATATGCCAAAAACCAAGCCCAAAGCTTGTAATTATGGGCTCTTCTTTTGTAAAGGAATTTATTTAACCATTTATGATGCAGAAGATGTTCCCGATTCTGATCAATTAAAGAAAGTAGTAAGTCTGTTTAGAAAATTACCTAAAGACTATGTGGTACTTCAAGGTGCCCTTAATTATTTTAATAAGAATGAAAACTTACTAACTAGAATGTTCACTTTAGAATATTCTTATTGGTTCGATTATATGTTACCTGGATTGCAATCATTAGACGTTCCTATTCCTTTAGGAGGAACATCCAATCATTTTAAATTAGATAAGTTAAAAGAGTTGGGTGGTTGGGATCCATTTAACGTAACAGAGGATGCCGATTTGGGTGTACGTGTATTTGAGAAAAGGTATAAAGTAGGAGTAGTGAATAGTACTACTTTAGAAGAAGCTAATAACGAACCTTTTAATTGGATTAGACAGCGTTCTCGTTGGATTAAAGGGTATATGCAAACCTTATTGGTGCATATGCGCAATCCAGTAAGACTGGTAAATAAAATTGGTTGGAGAGGTTTCTTTGGGTTCAACTTCTTCGTTGGATTTACTCCCATTACATTTTTGCTTTATCCAGTTTTGTTAGGGTTCTATATTATATACATCATCTTCGATTTGCAAACAGTGCGTGTATTATTTCCAGACTGGGTATTGTATATTTCCATATTCAACTTTGTGGCTGGAAATACTTTGATGATTTATGTAAATATGTTGGCAGTATTTAAGCGTAGGTTTTATGAGTTGATTTTATTTGCATTAGTGAATCCTTTTTATTGGTTGATGCACTCAATTGCTGCGTATAAAGGATTATGGCAACTGATTTATAAGCCTTTTTATTGGGAAAAGACCAATCATGGATTAACTAAAATGTCGCATTCATCATCTGCTGCTACAGCAGCAAATGCAAATGAAGTATCATGAAGTTTAGGAGTCAACAATTAAGAGTAGTGTCTTTGCTATTGGTAATTTATTACCTCATATTAGCATGGATGTTTAATAGAACTGGATACGAACATCCTGAAAGGCTTTTCTATGCAGAGAAATTAAAATTGTTGTTTGAGTACAGTGAAAATACTTTGTTAACCTTAGGTACTACTTTCCCTACTACTTCTTTTTTAATTAATGTCATTTTTGCGCCATTCGGATATTTATTTGCTCCGGTGGCTTCTTCCATCGTTTTGATGTCTTTTTTGTTCTTCTTTATGGCAAAAGACATCAACGGTTCTGGTCTTCCTGCACGAACAATGATTATTTCGTTAATGGCTTTGTTTTTGCTTCACCCGCAATTTATTTTTGCCGCAACCAGTGGAAGAAATATTGCAGCTATTATGCTGTTTACTTATTTGCTTTTTAGAAGTTTATTTTTCTATTATAAGAATCAAACTACCTACTATTTATCGCTAGCTAGTTTGTATTTAGGGGCGCTTATATTTTCGGAGATTAAATTTTTATGGATGATATTGGGCTTCTTGCCCTTTGTTGTATTGGTTTCTATTGAGGGAATCAAAACCGCTAAGGGGGAGCCCGTAGTGTTTCAATATTATCAGGCTTTAAACAATCGATCGCTTAGAAGAAAATTAGTAAATAGAACGGTGTCCTTGTATTTTATTCTTTATTTACTTCCATTAGCGGCTGTGTTTTTATTTAGGGTATTGAATCAATCGCACGCAGGTGATCCAACTTATTTTTTGAGTAGTCAGTATTCGAACTGGAGGGTAACCGGGGTTTCTACTATTACCAATATTTTAGAAAGAGGATCTGGAGATAACTTGAGTAAACAAACCCAAATCATTTTCCCCCTTTTCACTATTTTTTTAGCACCCATTTTTATATCTGCCATGATATTGTTTAAGGGGAAACTATATGAACTCTTAACCATTTTTACGCCCTTAATTTTCACTTCAATTGTATTGATTGATATTCAGTTTTATTTAACCACTGAATATTTTGTAATCATTCCTGTGCTGTCTTATGTTGCACTCAATTTTGCATCGGGTATAAAACTCAATCGTTTTATGTCTTCTGTAATTCTTTTAGTTGGAACAGGATTGTCGCTGTTAGGTGGGGTCTATTATTTTAAAGAAACCTCCGATTTTGATGAACAGCGATTCGTTAAAATGATTACTGATACGCCTAGCTGGATTGCTACTAAAAAGGATTCTGAGGAAAAAATATTAGCAGACTATATTGCTTCTGTAAAATCGGCTGAAAGACCTGTTTTAATTGATGATGCAGCTGCTTATGGAGTAGTGGCGCATTTACCTAATCTTGAAGGACTAGTAATGCCTTTGCAGAAGAATTTCATTACGGTTATTGAGAATCCTGCACTTTCAGTAGAGTATATTCTTATTGCAAAAAGACATAATCTCAAGCACAATTTTACTGCTATGAATGCCTATAATATGTTGGTTATGAGAGATCGGTTGAACCTAAGGTCCAACAGAGTCTTTGAAACAGAAAACTGGATAGTGTATTCTATTCGTTAATTACGAATAGGTCTTCCGCTTTTTAATACACTTTGAATTCTTTCTAACGATTTCTTTTCACCGCATAAACTTAAGAAAGCCTCTCTTTCTAAATCTAAGAGGTATTGCTCGCTTACTAGGGTTTGTTCACTCAAATCTCCACCACACATTACATAAGCCAACTTACGGGCAACTAATGCATCGTGGTCGGTTGCATAACCACCTCTCCACATTCCATTGATACCCGCTAGCATAGCACCCAATCCTGATTTGCCCAATACTTTGATATCTGTTCTTTGTACTGGTGTGTTATAGCCTGCTTCGTGTAATTCTAAAACCGATTTCTTTGCTTCTGCAATTCTTCTTCCTATATTCATTACTACTTCATCGGTACCTGGTCTTAAAATGCCCATTTCAAAAGCTTCTTGTGCTGAAGTAGCTACTTTAGCGGTTGCAATAGCAAAGAATCTTTTCTTTAATGTATTGGTTTCTGGTTCGTCTTCGTGTAATTCATCGGAAGCACGCAAAGCAAATTCTTTGGTTCCACCACCGCCTGGTATTAAACCTACGCCTAACTCTACTAATCCTATATAGGTTTCTGCAGCTGCACACACTTTGTCTGCATGTAAATTCATTTCGCATCCACCTCCTAATGTTAATCCATGTGGAGCTGTTACTACTGGCACACTTGAATAGCGTAAGCGCATCATACTGTTTTGGAACATGCGAATGGCCATATCTAATTCATCGTACTCTTGCTCTATGGCTAGCATAAAGATCATTCCTACGTTGGCACCTGCACTAAAGTTGGGTCCTTCATTGGCAATAACCAATCCTTTAAAACTTTCTTCAGCTTTGCTAATGGCTTTATTAACGCCTTCTAAAACTTCGCCACCCATGCTGTTCATTTTAGTGCTCCATTCTAATCCGGCAACGCCATCACCTA
>JBKBWE010000007.1:15121-24444 GCA_046289145.1 Sediminibacterium sp. | reverse complement strand
GGTACAGCCAAAGCAAAAAGGTTTTTTTACCTGAGCATGAAATGGTTCTACCTAAAGGATGGGTAGCCAATCAAAATTTTGCTGAAAACACCAAAACTGATCAAGTTTGGTTTGCCTGTTTAAATAAAGGTTTGGCTGTTTATGATAGAAAAAACAGAAAAGTGTATACTTCAGAAAACAACCCACTTCAAATACCATTACTCAATAAAAAAGATAAATGGAAAAATATTACTGAAGTATATATTGATCAACAACAACGATATTGGATTTTTGATTGGCCCGATAGACATATAAGACAGGTTTTTAATTACGAGGGTAAAGAACTATCAGACACTTCGGGTTTAAACGTGAACCCTCAATATGAAGAGCTAAGGTATTTTTTTGAAACAAAATCTGGTAGTCTTTGGATGTATGGAAGCAATGCACTTTATAGCTATAATCAAAGACTAAATAAATTCAACTTCTATAAAAGTGAATTTGGGAGTAGCATAGGAATTCAATATGAGCATATTCATCATATGACTGAAGATAGAGATGGTAATATTTGGATTGCCAGCGACAACGGATTGTATATGTCTAGTGACCAAAGTAGTAGCGGCAATGTAGTCAACTTTATTTTTAGTGAAACAAAGGGTGGAATTGAAATTACTGATATTCTAGAATTAAAAAATGGTGGATACTGGTTGAGTACTTGGGGCACAGGTATTCTCACTTTATCTAAAAATTTAATGAGTTATAAAAACGAATTACTCAATAATATGCCTTCGCATATTACGGGGGAATCTAAAATTCAATATCAGCAAATTTGGAGTTTATATCAACACAGTAACGGTAAAATTTGGTTGGGTTGCCAAGCAGGCAAATACATGGTATACGATACCCTACTTAAAAAAATGCAATATTTTGAAGTTAAAGAAGTTGCTGGAGCTACCATCCGATTTATTACAGAAGACCCAAAAGGAAATATTTGGATGAGTACTCAAAGAGGAGATATCATTAAATACAATGGAAAAGGTTTTGATGTAGTACAAAAAATTGGTACCATAGTTAGAAAAATTTTCTTTGATGCTGAAGGATTATTATGGGTCACTTCACTCAACCAAGGGCTTTATTGTTTTACTGGAGATGGAAAAAATTTAATTCATCATTATACGGTTTCAGACAAAGAGAACCCGCTTTTTCAAAAAGGAGGAGACGATATAGATCAACTAAACGATAGTACATTAGTATTTGCAGCTGGCGCACTCAATTTTATCCATAAAAAGAGTAAAAAAGTAACCTGGCTAACAACAGAAGATGGATTGCCTGCCAATTCAGTGCTAAGAATCAGGAAAGACCAAAAAGGCAACTGCTGGATGATAACAAGAAATGGGCTTTGCAGATATAACCCTGTTAATGGAGTTATTACTCCATACGAAAAAAAGGATGGGGTAGTAATTGCTAATTTAACTACGGAAGCAGATTATATTACCAACGATCAGAATGTTCTTTTTGCAGGATCAAATGGTTTATTGTTTTTTTCTCCAACATCTTTTACAAACAACACAGTTCCGCCTGATGTAGCTTTTACCGATTTTAAACTATCAAATACGTATATACCTGTAGATTCTTTGCAACTATTACCGAAAGTGGTTTTGAATGCACACCAGAATAGTTTCTCCATTAGCTTCTCTGCACTTAGCTTTATTTTAAGAGATAAATTAACCTACTATTATAAAATGGTAGGCATAGACCAAGATTGGATAAAAGCAGATAGAAATAATACAGTCAACTATTCTTATTTGAGGCCCGGCAATTATACTTTTCAAATTTATTGTGAAGACAACGATGGCAATAGGTCTAAAAATATAAGTAGCATGCAAATTTATATTAGACCACCATTTTGGAGAACAGGATGGTTTATCAGTTTATTATTAACTATTGTAGCGTTGATTGCTTACACCATGCATCGATTAAGATTAAATAAGTTAATTGATGTTGAAAATATTAGAACAAGAGTAGCAAGAGATTTACATGATGATATGGGTAGTACGCTAAGTACAATCAATATTTTAAGTTCTATGGCTAAGGCAAGGCTAACTGATAATATTAAAACAGGAGAATACTTAAATAAAATTTCGGACAATAGTCAAAGAATGATGGAAGCGATGGATGATATAGTTTGGAGTATTAAACCATCAAACGACAGTATGCAAAAGATTGTAGCGAGAATGCGTGAGTTTGCAACCAATGTATGTGAAGCAAAAGATATTGAACTGAATTTTATAACCTCAGAGATGGTTAATGAAGTTAAACTGAATATGGAAGCTCGCAGAGACTTTTTTCTGATTTTTAAAGAAGCGGTGAATAATGCAGCTAAATATTCAAAATGTTCAATAATCACCATTGAACTTTCGGTTCATGGTAAAAAATTAAACTTATCTATAATTGACAACGGAATTGGATTTGATACAATAAATGCAGACAACGGCAATGGCTTAGGTAATATGAGGAAACGTTCCGATGCTTTGAATGGAATATTAATAATTAATTCTGGAATAAATAAAGGCACTCATATTGAATTACAAATACCAGTTCAATAAAAAACAATGAATAGAGCACTTAGCCAAAAATTCAGATTTTTTACTTTTATAAGTATTTGCTTATTGTCTTATGTACATGGCTATAATCTTAAGGAAACATATTTAGCTCCATATAGTACAGTAGAAGAGGCGTTAAGTTTTACTAGTTTTTTTGAATATTTATTCGCCAACGGACTTCTTAGGTTTAGGATACCACTTTTATTTATAATATCAGGTTACTTATTTGCTTTATACGATTCAAGGTCTTATGCCGAAAGCATCAAAAAAAGGTTTAAGTCATTAATGATTCCATATTTATTATGGAGTGCAATTGCCTTATTATTCACTTTTTCATTACAACAATTTAAGGGTAGTGCAGCAATAGTTGCTCAATCAGGAATTGATCAAATGGGAGACAATAGGCCATATAGTGAAATTGGATGGAATGGTATTTTTTTTAGATGGTTCTTTACTCCGATCGCTTTTCAGCTTTGGTTTATAATGGCGCTATTTGTATATAACCTGATATATCCATTTATAAGATGGATTGTACAAATGGTTCCAATTCTTTGGTTAGGATTTACTTTTCTAATCTGGTTCTTCCCCCTTCAGATATTCATATTTGATGGCCAGGGATTATTCTTTTTTAGCATTGGAGTATTGGCACAAAAGAAGGGTATTTTTTTAGAAAAAAGACCTAAATGGTTAAGTACAGGAATTTTTTTCATACTGTTTGTAGGATTAAGTGTTATTAAAACATTCATGGCATTTGAACTTGAGCCAAATGTGATATCGACTTACTTAACCCTAACGATTTTGCATAGAATTGCTATTCTTTGTGGAATGACTGCCATTTGGTATGGTATTGATCCGGTTATAAAGTATACTATTAACCAAAAGTGGTTTCACCAAATTAGTAATTACTCCTTTTTCATATTTGCATTACATGTACCCATGCTTCCTTATTTAATGACCTATGCATTAAATATTACTGCTAATTTTTGGCTAAACAGAATAACCTGCTATCTATTAGTTCCACTTATAGTAATACTAATTTGTATAGCAGTTGGATCATTAATCAAAAAATCACTGCCTAAAACCTATTCAATATTAACAGGAGGAAGAGGATACTAAACAAATACATATTTATGTGATTGTACCGAATCATTTCAATTAGTAGTTTTAACATACAATTCAACTTCATGATTAAAGTACTTATATACGAAGACAATCCTCAACTAAGAGAAGGTCTAACCATGCTTATTGATGGTAGTGATGGATTTAGGGTTGTTGCTGCTTACAAAAACTGTAACAATGCAGTAGATGAAGTTGCTGCTTTTAACCCTGATGTAATTCTCATGGATATAGACATGCCAGGTGTAAACGGAATTGAGGGGTTGAAAAATATCAGGGCAAAAAATACAGAAGTAAAAATATTAATGCTTACAGTATTCGACGATAATAAGAATGTATTTGAGTCTATTAAAAACGGAGCAAACGGATATATTTTAAAAAAGACTGCTCCCGCTCGTTTACTAGAATATATTACTGAAGCTGCAAGTGGAGGCGCACCAATGAGTGCTAATATTGCAACTCAGGTTTTAAAAATGTTTTCTGCTATGAATAATGAAAAAGGAGAAGACTATAATTTAAGTGAAAGAGAAAAACAAGTACTTCAATTTTTAGTAAATGGGTATAGTTATAAAATGATTGCTTCAGAAATGATTATTGCAATAGATACGGTAAGAAGTCATATCAAAAAGATTTACGAAAAATTACATGTAAACAGCAAAAGCGAAGCAGTTGCAAAAGCTTTTAAAGATAAAATTGTATAAATTGTGGGATGGATTTAGGCCTACAAGAACAATTATTTATAGTAGGAGGAGCAACCTCCGGATTTGGAAAAGCAATAACGCTGGCTTTAGTGAATGAGGGGGCTAGGGTAATAGCTATTGCAAGAGGAATAGATAAATTAACTGAACTACAATTAGTTGCTCCTAATCAAATTAATATTTTAGCAGGCGATTTAGCGGAAGAAGAAACCCTAAACAGACTACTCGGATTAATTCAAGACCAACCAATACATGGAATGGTTGTTAATGCAGGTGGCCCTCCAGCAAAAATGGTATTAGAAACCACATTAGAAGATTGGGATAAGGCTTACCAAACATTACTAAGATGGAAAGTGGCACTAACACAAGCAATCGTTCCTAAAATGGTGAGTGCAGGATATGGCAGAATAGTTTATATAGAAAGTGTTTCTGTAAAGCAACCTGTTGAAAATTTAGTTTTGAGTACTTCTTTAAGACTTGCGGTAGTTGGAATGGTTAAAACCCTGTCACAAGAAATAGCTTCCACCGGTGTTACGCTTAATGTATTAGGGCCAGGTTCACATAATACGCCTGCAATCAACCGACTTTATACTAAAAAAGCAGAACAAACAGGATTACCTTTTGATCAGGTGAAAGAAATGGGTATCCAGCAAATTCCAGTAGGCAAGTTAGGTGAAGCAGCAGATTTTGCTGGATTGGCCATTTGGTTACTGAGCCCACAAAGTAAATTTATAACAGGTCAAACCATCACAATTGATGGAGGAGCTGTAAAGGGAATTATGGGTTAGCACCAAGCTCTTGTTGCATTAACAGTGCTGTTGCAGCATTTGCCAATAAAAATTTCTCTTCGGGTAAAATATCTTTTGCAAAATAAACAGTACCCCTATCTAATAAGGAAACCGCTGCCAATGGCTGGCCTTCTTTGGTTAAGAAAGCAAATCCATTTGCCCCAAAAGGCATATTCATAATTTTACCTTTATTATTTTCAACACTAGTAATAGGTACTATTTGGTAATAGTGATTCTTGCTCTTAGCCAAATAACCAATATAGTTTTTTGCTTGCTGCTGAGAAGTATAATTATCATGAATTAATTGCCACGGAGATGCTTCTTTATTCATATACAACTGAACATAATACATAGAAGTAGACGGCTTTTTAGCTTGTTGAAAAATATCCAAAGCAATATTCAAAAGACTATTCTCATTTTTACCAATTTGAATTTCTCTTGCATTAAAGTTAGCAACAGCAAAAACATCTGATTGATTAGCTGTTCCATCACTTAAACCAAATCGTAGTGTTTGTTTTCTATCAATATACCCTACAGAAATAATATTTGCATACTCCGGTGTACCAGGCATTCCTGTTCCTATTCCATATTTTGAATTGCCACCACGTGTCCAAGAACGTTTTACATAACTAGTAGCATAATTGCCAAAGCTTAATTTTTCTTTGATAAACGCAATACCTCTTCCTTTTACAGGAAAAATTTCTTTATCGTTCCATGCTTCACCTTGCAAAGAAAGTTTTACAGAAGAACATGCACTCAATAATGCAATACCAATTGTAACAAGAACTATATAAGATTGCTTCATTTTATTAATAATATTCGTAGGTAAAAATAAGTTCACCATTGCTGCCTAATAAGTTCTTTTTTCTCTCTGTTACATACCCATCAGCATCATATTTATACGTGTAACTAGATTCATAGGTTACACTATTATTTCTAGCGTAAGAAATCACTTTCCCTGGGTTATTCTTCATCATAACAATACCAGGAATAAATGTACTTGTATAGGTATAGCCCTCAGCATTTATTTTATTGTCATAAGATAAAAACACAGTATGATCTACCAAAACAAAAGCAGGGCCAGTTTGGTACCTACAATAGGTTTTTTCATCAATTAAATTTCCCAATGCATCGTATTCAAAATCAATTCTTAATGCGTTAGGAGCATCATAAGCATTCGGTTTCATTAATTCTAAAATAGATACAAGTTGGTTTTGCTGATTAATAGTAGGGATAATTGTACTTATCCATCTTCCACTTACAGCAGTAGACCTAATTGAATCGAGTCTGTTTAATGTATAATAGTATACTTGTGTACCTGATTGGGACTGTTGTTTCACCAGCTTCCCCGATTCGTAGGTTAACACAGTCTCTAACGTAGAAACTGTTCGATCAACCACGTTATTAATATATTGTAAGGTATATGTGGCCAGTTCCTTATTATTATTATAAGTGAACAACTGATATTCAAGTGGATCTATAGAAATTTTTTTAAGTAATTTTTTGGTTACACCAGGATTAGGTATTGGTGTAGGCACTGGGTCTTTCTTACATGAAAACAAAAAAGACATTGAAAGCAGTATAAAGAGGTTTCGCATAGATATTGATATTAAACTTGAGCAAAGAAAATATACTCATGTGATTACAACAACCACATGAGTATGTGAAAATTTAATAGTACTCGTAAAACGAAACTTCAGGATTGGGGGAACCTACTGTGGTAGCCGTTTTTTTAGATACCAACCCTGCAGCATCAAATTGATATGCAAAGCTGATGTCTTCAGAAATATCCCCATTATCATCATAATATTGAACTCTTCCAGGATTGTTTTTCATGAATATTAAGCATGGAATATAATGTTCTGTATAACTAAATTGGTCGGGGTTTTGCTTATTATCATATGCAGAAAAAACTATTCGTTCCTGTAATTCATAAACGCCATTGGTAGTTCTTTTAAATGAATAGCGCATTTCAGTTAAGTTGCCAGCAGCTGAATAAGTAAACAAACGCTGTAATGCAATTGGAAGACCAGGGAATAGGCCAGGCAACTTGGTTGTAACAGACACCAATTGGTTTTGTGCATTTATTTCAGGATAATCAACACTCATTAATCGATTGGTTAATGTATAGTTTTGAATAGAGTCTAAATGATTACCTGTGTAATGATAAATCATATATCCTCCTTCATGTTGAACTCGCTTTAACTTATTGGTCTCATAAGTTAATGTTGATTCCTCTTTAATAATACCATTATTAATAGGATCATCCACATATTGATTCGTAAACTTTACAAGTTGTTTGCTTTCATTGTAAGTAAACAATTGAAAATCATTTGCGCTTGTGTAGATTTTCTTTAATAGTTTGGTTTCTGTTACTGGACCTGGTACAGGATTATCAGATTTTTTACACGAAAAAAGCAGTAAAGATAGAATAGCTGCAAAAAACACATTAATTGGTTTCATTGGAATTAATTTAGGATTGCAAAGAACCCCTTTAAGCCAACCCAAACCAATCACATATTAATGTGAATTAGATTTCTTTAACAAATGAATGTTTCTTTTCTTTAAGAACCTGCTAAAATTTTCTTTACCTATTCGCATACCACCTATACCACTCATGTTGAAACTGAGATTGTCACCATAATGTAATATAGCAGTGAGCGCAGACTCGTTAATACTTATTGAACCCGCATGAATTCGATTAGCAATATCTTCTGCTTCTTCATCAGTAGTAGCAAATACTGCAGCGCCTAAGGAATATTTAGTAGCATTAGCCAATTCAACTACTTCTTCTTTTGTACTAAATGACATTATTGGCATAATAGGCCCAAAAGTTTCTTCCTTCATCAACAACATATTATGTGTAACGTTCACTACAATTGTTGGTCTGCAATAAAATCCTCCATGAATTTGTTCACAAGTATTACTACCAGTTAAAATTATTGCGCCTAAATTTTTGGCATCTTCTAAATGGGTATTAATCGTTAAAACTTGTTTTTCAAAAATGATTGGGCCAATTTCTCCTTTGTGCTGATCATCGGTAACAAGCTGTAGTGCTTTTGTTTTTTCAATTAATAAATCAACCAACTCATCATGAATAGATTCATGCACATACACTCTTTCAAAACTCAAACAGTTTTGTCCTGCATTAGTTGTGCTTCCTTTTAAAATAGCGGTAGCAGCAACTTCCAAATTAGCTCCTTGCAAAACTATTGCTGGATCCTTAGCCCCTATTTCCATTAAAACGGGTGTCAATTTTTTACTGGCTGCTAAAGCAATCTTCATTCCTGTATTTACAGAACCAGTAAAACAAACTAAGTCTGCAAAACCAACCATTATTGCACCAACACTTGCATCGCCGGGAGTAAACAACAAAATTTTCTGTAACCCAGGTACCGATAATATGGTTCTATTAATCGCTTCAATAAATCGAGGGGTTATTTCGCTGGGCTTTACCAATACTGAAGCTCCTGATAATAGGGCAGGTATGGTATCCATCATAGATAAAGCCAAAGGAAAGTTCCATGGGCTAATAACAGCAACCAATTGGTAAGGAATCCAATTAGCATATTCTTCATAAAAGTCCTTTGTTGTAGCACACCATTTATCAATAGAGTCAATCACCCAATCTATTTCGGCAATTGTTTCCCAAGTTCTGCCAGTATCAGCAGCCAATGCTCCAATCAACAGTTCTTTGTTGATGATAATCGCTTGTTTCCATTCTTGTAAAACCGCAATACGGTTTGTAATGCCCGATCTTACCCATGCATCTTGGTGGTTGCGTAATTGCTTACAACGTTGTGCTATTTGAGCTGCATTACAATCGGGTATTTCATAATCGTATACACCGGTTCTAGGATTTCTAACTCGCATAATTGCATATAAAGTTATGCTTTGCGAACATATTTTGTTAGAATAACAATCATTTGGCCTTCAATTTTACCCTCAATCTGTTCTGTATTATCGGGCACTAAACGGATATTCTTCACGACTGTACCCATTTTTGCGTTCAAACTGGTTCCTTTCACATCTAATGATTTAGTTAACACAATGGAATCGCCCGTAAAAAGTTGTTGCCCATTACAATCCAAATGCAAGTCTACTGTTCCATCATTATCATGATCGCCAGTTGCTTTGGCCCA
>JBKBWE010000007.1:0-15111 GCA_046289145.1 Sediminibacterium sp. | reverse complement strand
ATCTAATAAATCTTCAGCCCAAGATTCATTCCTGAGCCTATTCAACATTCTCCAAGAAACCACTTGTATACCCGGTACTTCACTCCACATAGCAGTATTTAAACAGTCCCAATGCTTGCTGTCTAAAGCTTCTTTCTTTTCTATTTGTTGTAAACATTTACTACAAATCATGATGCAGTTATCTTCGGTAGTTCTGTCTACAAGTGGAACTTCAAATAAAGACAAGGGGGTTGTTGCAGCGCAAAGCTCACATTGATTTTGGCTACGTGCTTCTAAAGATTTGGCTAAACTCATAAAAAGTGAATTGATTAAAGCGCCGAAGATACCCTAATTGCAATTCAACATTTATGATAAAAGTCATGCAATTACTTAATCAATAGTTTATGAAATTTCACCACTTCATCCTTTTCAATAGGGGTAAGATGTTCCTTGCGGTTGTATTTATCAAAAAGAAAGATTACCCTTTTGTGTTGGGGGTATTTTGCAAGAATGGCTTCCATTTTTTCACCGAGGGGTAAATCTTTTTCAAAAAGTGGCTTACCCACTGTTGCAGGTGCTTTTTCCCGGGTATGCATTCTATTGATAGTGGCTTCAAGTGTTGCCAATAAATTAGCGGGCATATCAGGCACTTTACTTGCTTTAGCCAATAAACCCTGCAACTGTTTTTTACTTAAGCTGCCTCGTTCTTCGTATTGGTGCATTAAACTCATCACAAACAAAGCATCAGGATTATGTTTGTAACAAGCTTCCAATACTCTGTCTATAATATCTAATTTCCCTTTTGGCATCATACAAAGATACAATAAAGAATATGGCGTATATTTCTGAATAAAATTCAGCCAATATGCATAAACTGCTTTTAGGTTTGCTCCTTATTACCGGTGCAAACTATTCACTTGCACAAGCCAGCAAAGAGCCCAATACCGAAAATGTAAATCAATATTTTAAACCCATGAAATGGCGCAGTATAGGCCCTTTCAGAGGAGGCAGGTCTAATACAGGTACCGGTGTTAAAGGAGATATCCATACTTATTATATGGGAACCACAGGTGGTGGATTATGGAAAACTACCGACCGAGGAATTAGTTGGAAAAATATTTCAGATGGGCAGTTTAAAACAGGATCAGTAGGTGCAATAGCCGTATCAGAAAGCAACCCTAATATTGTTTATGTAGGAATGGGGGAACACGCCATGCGTGGAGTAATGACGCATCATGGAGATGGCATGTATAAAAGTACGGATGCCGGCAATACTTGGAAAAAAATTGGACTAGACGGTACGCAACATATAGCACGCGTAATTATTGACCCAACCAATCCTGATATTGTTTATGTTGCAGCACAAGGTGCATTGTACAGCAATTCAACTGAAAGAGGAATTTACAAAAGCATCGATGGAGGAACAACCTGGAAAAAAATCTTGTACATCAACGATAAAATCGGATGTGCAGAGTTATCCATGGATGCAAAAAATCCAAGCATATTATACGCAGCCATGTGGGACCATGGAAGATTACCATGGAAAGTAATTAGTGGCGGCCCAGGAAGTGGCTTATATAAGTCTACCGATGGTGGGGCCAATTGGGAAAAATTGAGTACCGGTTTACCTAAAGAAATGGGTAAAATGGCTATTGCGGTAAGCCCAGCAAATTCAGATAAAGTGTATGCATTAATTGAAAGCGATTTTGATAAAAATGCAGGAGGATTATATGTTTCAAACAATGCAGGAAAAAGTTTTAGCCAAGTTTCAGCTGAACATAAAATCATTCAGCGTGCATGGTATTATATAGAGGTATTTCCAGACCCAAATAATGAAAATACTTTGTACGTATTAAGTGCGCCCGCATTAAAATCGATTGATGGCGGAAAAACATGGGAAAACCTACAAGGTGTGCATGGAGATTATCATAATCTTTGGATTAACCCAAGCGATTCAAAAAATTTAGTGATGGCCGATGATGGTGGTGTAACCATTAGTTTTAATGGAGGACAAACCTGGAGCAGCCAAAGTAATATGCCTACTGCACAGATGTATCGCATTAATGTAGACAATTTATTTCCTTATAATATTTATGGAGGACAACAAGATAATTCATCGGTAAAAATTGCAAGTAGGTCTTTTTCCGGAGGGATTACAGCCGCCGACTGGTCTGCATCAGCAGGAGGTGAAAGTGCATTCTTAGCGTTTGATCCAAACAATCCCAGATATGTATTGGGCGGGTCTTATCAAGGAACCATAGAAGTATTAGATACCAAAACAAATGCAAGTACCAATATCATGGCTGCACCCATTCAGTATTTAGCAATGGATGCCAAAGACATGAAGTATCGCTACAATTGGAATGCCCCCATCATACATAGCCAACACGAACCAGGCACTTATTATCATGGAGCTCATTTGTTACTAAGAACAAGAGATATGGGTAAAACTTGGGATGAAGTATCACCCGATTTAACTCGCAATGAAAAAGAGAAACAAGTAAAACCTGGAGTGCCGTTTACGAATGAATCGGTTGGTGCAGAAAATTATGGAACATTAAGTTATGTGATAGAGTCACCATTAGAAAAAGGGGTGATTTATACAGGCAGTGATGATGGATTAGTATACGTTACAAAAGATGGGGGAGCAAATTGGAAAAATATTACGCCTGCAGGATTAGCCGAGTGTTTAATCAATGCCATAGAAGTATCTCCTTTTGACAAAGCAACCGTTTATATTGCAACTACCAGGTATAAATTTAATGACCATACGCCTGGATTGTATAAGAGTACCGACTACGGAAAAACCTGGACAAATATTAGCAATGGAATTCCAGTAGGCTCATTCACACGTGTAGTAAGGGAAGATGATAAAAGAAAAGATTTGTTGTATGCAGGAACTGAAAACGGAGTGTATATTTCATTTAATGGAGGAAAAAATTGGACTCCTTTTCAATTGAATTTACCCAATACACCAATTACCGATTTACGCGTACACCAAAACAATTTAATTGCAGCAACTTCAGGTAGATCATTTTGGATTTTAGATGATTTAACATTGGTTAGACAATACAAATCGGCGCCAACTACATTGTCTGTTTATGAACCTTCACCAGCAATATTAGCCACAGGCAGTTCTGAATTAGATGGCAACAATCCTGATTTTGATGGAACCAATCCATTCAGAGGAGTTAACCCAGCAACAGGAATTGTAGTGTACTATGATTTGCCTGAATTAAAAGAAAAAGCAGTGGTAACCATGACCATTAAAGATGCTTCAGGTAAAATCATTAGAACATATAGTTCTAAAGCAGACCCTAATTATAAAAGATACGACGGTGCACCTCCTAGAGAAGCACAGTTGTCTACCAATAAGGGATTGAACAGATTTGTATGGAACCTACGACATGCTACTATGCCAGGTATTCCAAATACATATATTGAAAGCAGTTTCCGCGGACACAAAGCCATACCTGGAACATATACTATCAGCATAGAAGCAGAAGGAAAAACCGTTAGCACCAATGCAACCATATTAGCGAATCCACATTATCCTACTACTGCAGCTGAGTATGCAGCATTTGATGAAGCAATGACCGGAATGGAAAACACCGTGAAAGAAATGCATAATTTGGTCAACGAACTATTTGCGAAGAAGCAACAACTAGATCAGCTGATTAAATCGTTGCCAGCAGGTACCACTAAAACCAATGCAGAAGCTTTGGCAAAAAAATTACAAGCATGGGATGAAGATATGATTCAGCGTAAGGCTACTGCTTATGATGATGCGGAGAACTTCTTGAATAAATTTACTGCTAACTATATGTTCTTGATGAATCAAACCGAAAGTGATATTCCAAGATTAAACCAGCCAAATATAGATTTGCTAAAGAAATATACAACCCAATGGCAGGCATTAAAAGAAAGAGCCGATAACCTAAACAAAATAGAAATACCTGCACTAAATAAACAATTGTTTAGTGAAGGAATAGGTGCCATTCGTACAAATTAATACTGCCTTATACAACTGACCAATATATTTGTAAGACTAAATCATGATTCATGAAAAAGTTCTTACGATATATTGGTTATTTTTTGGGGGCTATCTTATCCATACTATTGGTGTTGTTCATCATTTATTTTCAACCAGACAGAAGTTTAGAAGAATTAAAACCCTTGTATGTAAATAATGAATCGGAGTTTATGCCCTTGATGGGAATGAATGTACATTATAGGGATCAAGGCAATCCGAATGATTCAGTACCGCTGGTATTAATTCATGGCACTAGTTCTTCTTTGCACACATTTGAAGCAGTGGTTAAGAAAATTAATCCAAACAGAAGAGTAATTACTTTAGATATGCCAGCATTTGGACTTACCGGACCCAATGCAACCAATGAGTACAGCTTCAAGTATTACAGTCAATTCTTAGATTCGTTTTTAACCAAACTACAAATACCCTTATGTGATATTGGAGGCAATTCATTAGGAGGAGGTATTTCTTGGCAATTCACTACTTATTTTCCCGAAAAAGTTAGAAAACTCATATTGATAAATGCCACCGGTTACCCAGTCATGAATGTAAAAGGATCAATTGGTTTTAAAATTGCATCTACGCCTGTGATAAATAATGTAATGTTATTCATAACCCCGAAAGCCTTGGTAAGCGCCAGCTTAAAGGGAATCTATCAAGACCCCACTATTATTAACCAAGAACAGATTGATCGCTTTCATGATATGGCAATTGCAAAGGGAAATAGAAAAGCTTTATTAGCTATTTTTAAAAAGGGATTAGAGCAGGAGCCAGACAAAATCAAGACCATTCAAAAGCCCACACTCATAATTTGGGGTGATAAAGATGGACTTATACCAGTACAAAATGCCTACTTATTTAATAAAGATATTAAAGGAAGTAAATTGGCCATCTTAAACAATATAGGCCATGTGCCAATGGAAGAAGATCCAGCTAAAACAGCTGCGTTGATTAATGAATTTTAAAAACGGAACATCCTATTGATAGAAAAACAAATCGGGGACAATCACACCCCCCGATATGAATGCACCCCGATTTTTAGGATTAAATCCTGATGCAATATGCTTAAAAATTGGGGTACTTGAATACCCATTTTTAGGTATTTTTAATACTTAAGTCTCTAAAATAAGCAGCTAAATACAAATACTTACCTGCTCTAAAGGGTGCTCCTGCAGTAATACGTACCGGCTTAATTTTACCTTTATGATCAACAATATTAGTATCAACAAATTGATGCTCTTTAGATTTAGTAAACTGCTGAAATAATGTAGAAATTCTCTCTAAGTCCTTTGGGGGATGAAGTTGCGTTTGATGCATCCCAACCAGTTCAGCTTTTGCATAACCAAATAGTTCACTTGCTCTATCATTCACATCTACCAAACATCCACTTGTAGCATCGGCAATTAAATTGGCATCTTCCGCACCATCAAACAATGCTGCATATCGGAGGTCTACAATTCGCATTTCTTCCTCCTGCATTTTGATAGCAGTAATATCGTTACTGAACAGAGTAAGTCCTAAAATTTTACCATGTTGATCAATAATAGGGCTGTATTTATTTTCATAAAACAATCTTTTACCGCTAGGGGTAATAAAATTGTTGGTTACAATAAAACTTTCTCCCGCTAATGCTCTATCGTAATTGGCTTTGGCTGTAACATGCATATTTTCAGGTAATACATCAAATGCACTTATGCCAACAACTACATCCTTCAATAAATGGTTTTTTGCAAAAGGAATATAAGAATCAGAAAAACCCAAAAACTTATACTGTTTATCAATAGCCAATACAAATAAATCTTTAGGGCTATTTAATACAGCTTTTAAAAAAGCATTGTCTTTAATAATTTGCTTTTTTGTTTTTTCAAATTCTTTTTTGGTGATTAAAAATTTTTTCAGAAAGCTGGTGACTATCTGTAACATCCAAATGAGTTCCAATAATCATTCCAGTTAACTCACCTTTTTCATTTCGCATTGCCAATGCCCTACTTAAAATAATTACCCAATCTCCATTGGCATGTAACATTCTAAATTGCTGGGCATATTCTTTTTCAGGATTTAAAATAAAATCAGCAAAATATTCCTTAGCAGTTGCTAAGTCTTCAGGATGCAACCAGTTTTCCCAAACTTCTTTAATTGAATAACAAGCCCAATCAGCAGTCACCTGATCTTTTCGCCCAAGCATTTCAAAATAATAGCTATTACACCAAAGCTCTTGTGTGAGTACATTGTATTCCCATCCACCCAATTGACCAACGGCTAAAAGGGTTTCGTATTTTGAACTATAAGCAGCATTATTGGGCATGAACCATTTATTAATTCAATTAAAAATATCATTTAGCATGGTAATTAACTAATAGATTGAATACTATTTTCAATAGTATCAATTAAACGGCTTAACCTATCAATTTTTAAATACAACTGAATGCTTAAATTGAGAATCAAATTTGCTTTTATGAAAAAATACTTTCTTTTCAGCTTAATCAGTTTATCTTTTTTGATGAGCAGCGCTCAAAGCCTTCAACCGATTGAACAAAAATTAATAAAAAAAATAGAAGAGCATTATCCTGCTATGGTAGACTTACTTAAAAACAGCGTTAACATCAATAGCGGCACATTTAATATAGCAGGCGTAAAAGCAGTAGGACAATTATACAGCAAAGAATTAGAAAAATTAGGATTCACCATAGAGTGGATTAATATGCCCGATTCTATTAAACGTGCCGGACATTTGGTAGCAACTAGAAAAGGAAACAAGGGGAAAAAACTATTGTTATTGGGTCATCTAGACACCGTATTTGAACCAGATATGCCCAGCAATCCATTTACTGTTTTAAATGATAGCACTATAACAGGGCAAGGAATTAATGATATGAAAGGAGGAGATGTAATCATTATTGCTGCTATGAAAGCTATGCACGAATTAAACTTGTTGAATAATGCAACTATCACTATTTATATGACTGGTGACGAAGAAAATGCAGGAGAACCTAGAAGTATTACCAGAGGAGATTTTATTGAAAGGGCTAAGCAACACGATGTGGTATTGGCTTTTGAAGGAGCTGCAGGCTTTAATACTATTGCAACGGCTAGAAGAGGTTCCAGTTCTTGGGAATTAATTGTAGAAGGAAAGCAAGGACATTCTTCTGGTGTATTTGGTGCTGCAGGTTATGGTGCTATTTATGAAGCAGCTAGAATTGTAAACAGCTTTAGAGAAACATTAAGCAAAGAACAATACCTCACATTCAACCCTGGTATATTTATTGGAGGGTCTGAAGTAAATGCCAATTTTGAACAACAACGCGGTGAAGCTTCTGGTAAAACCAATATTATTTCGCCAAAAACTTTTGTAAATGGTGACCTCCGTTTCTTAACAGAAGAACAAAAAACAAAAGCCAGAAATACCATGCGTAAAATTGTTTCAGAAAGTTTACCAGGTGCTAAGGCAACCATCAGTTTCCAGGATGGAATACCTTCAATGGCTCCAACCAAAGGCAATGAAGCGTTGGCAGCAATACTAAGCAAAACCAGTGAAGACATGGGATTGGGTAAAGTAGTACCTGGTAATCCTGGCAGCAGAGGAGCAGGAGATATTTCTTATGTTGCCGCTTATGCCGATTGTTTAGATGGATTAGGTGCTTCTGGCAGAGGATCGCATGCACCCGGAGAAACATTAAATTCAAAACAGTATCCTGTTTTAATGAAAAGGGCCACCGTATTTATATATAGACTACTGAACTAGCTATTCATTTGGTCAGCGTTGGTCAATTAAAAAGTTTCGAGCAAGTTGATGTAGATGCCATTGCTTCCATCGCGACCCATGCCATAATCAATGCCAATATTGGTATTGGTTTTCTTGCTCATTTTAATTCTTAAACCAATACCATAGCCAGCAGCAAATTCATCTGCTAGTTTTTGTTGTATGGCTTCATTAGTTGCAGTAGTTAAATTTAAAAACGCCACTCCACCGAATAATCCATTTTTAGAAATAGGAAAACGATATTCTGTTTCTCCATACCACATATTTTCGCCACGAATTCTTCCCTGGATATAGCCCCTACCTGTTCTATTATACATATCCCAAGAAATTCCTGGCATTTCTAAATAAGGTTGTTTGCCACTAGTTACAAATTGACCCATGGTCCAGAATCCAATGATATGAGGCCTTAGCAGCTTTTTAGTTGGGTTCCAATAAGTTCTGAATTCATAATACAAAGTATTGTGTGAACGCGTACTTCCAAATATTTCATTATTTATTCGAAAGCTCATTAATGCATATTGACCCTTTCTTGGATTAACTGCATTGTCTCTATTATCAAATAAAAAATTTGCACTTAGGCCAACAGAAGAATACTGGTCTTGTCTAATATTATTTAAAGTAGAATAATCATAATGCGCTGTAAAAAAGCGTTCAGGCCCTGTAGTGTCTAATAGTTGATCTACTATATTATAGTGTCTATCTATATTTATACCAATACCCGCATACCAGGGACCCAATATTTTTTTATACAAGGTTTGATAAAAGCGAATATAATTAAACTTCATAGGCTGTTCTTTTGCAGGAGGCCTAAAAGCATTATTAAAATTGATGCCCAAGCCATACGTGGGTTGAGAAAAAATAAGCCAGCGCCAATCCCCCTGTAAAACCCATTGATCGTCTTTCAAATAAATCATATTGCGAACATTCAGATTAAACTGATTTCGCGTGGTGATGGTTGCATTGGCTAAAATATTAGAACGACGAGTACTTGCAGATTGACCAGATAAAAAACTGGTGCTGATTCCACCCCCTATCACAAATCCTAATGCAGGGTTATAGCCAGGAATAGGTAAAAAACTATTATAGAATTTCCTCGGAACCAAAGAGTCATTTTGCAAAGTAGCTTTTTGCTTTTTTGATCCAAATAATACATCACTAATATCTTTCGGGGGAAAAGGAATATTTTGAGCCCTTACATTGTTGAATACCAATTGTCCAAATAGCAATAACAAAAGGCAAAAAAAAGGTTTCAATAAAAGGGGTTTATTGGGCAACGCAATAGTATATTTATTAAAAGTACACTAAAATGAATAAACGCATCCTAACCGCTGTTTTGAGTTTCTTTTTTGTAACGTTCATTACCCATAAGTTAAACGCACAAGTGCTTCCTTTAAGAGAACAGGCAAAAATAATTGATGAAGTAATAGACGACCGATTAAATAATTTATTACCACAATTAATGGAACGAACAGGAATAGATATGTGGGTAATGATTACCAGAGAATACAATGAAGACCCCATTGTAAAAACAATGTTGCCAGCCACCTGGATCAGTGCAAGAAGAACTACTATGTTGGTATTTTACTATAATCCTATCACTAAGGAATACACTAAATCTGCCGTAGCCAGATACAATGTAGGTAGTTCAATTAAAGCGGCTTGGGATATGACCAAGTATCCCGATCAGTGGGATGCATTAATGGCATTGGTAAATAAGCATCAACCCAAAAAAATAGGCATTAATATGTCTAAAAGTTTTGGCCATGCAGACGGGCTAGACCATACTGAATACGAACAATTCATGCAAAAACTACCTGCTGCATATAAAACAAAAGTGGTTTCTTCTGAACCATTGGCAGTAGCTTGGTTAGAAACCAGAACAGCCAGAGAAATGCAATACTACCCACAAGTAGTGCAAATTAGCAAAGCCATCATAGCAGAGGGATTTAGCAGTAAAGTAATCACACCAGGCATTACCACATCAGAAGACCTCGTATGGTGGTACCGCCAAAAAATCAATAGCCTTGGTTTAAGTACATGGTTTCATCCATCCGTAGAAATTCAACGCAATGACCAAATTGAATTTGATCATTTAAAAGCATTCAGCAATAAGGGTTATGATCCCAAAAATATCATTCAACAAGGAGATTTATTACATGTAGATTTTGGAATTACTTATTTACGATTAAACTCAGATATACAAGAGCATGCTTATGTTTTAAAGCCAGAAGAAAAGGATGCACCCGAGTATTTAAAAAACGCATTAGTAATAGGAAACCGATTACAAGATATTTTAACCAATCAATTTGCATTGAACAAATCGGGAAACAATATTTTATCTGATGCTTTGGCACAAGCCAAAAAGGAAAAAATCAATGCTACTATTTACACGCATCCAATTGGAGCGCATGGACATGCAGCGGGACCAACCATAGGTATGTGGGATCAACAAAATGGTGTGCCCGGAAGTGGCGACTACCCCATGTATTACCATACTGCTTATTCAATAGAATTAAATGCAGCAGTGGAGATTAAAGAATGGAAAAAAACCATCCGAATCATGTTAGAGCAAGATGGCTATTTTGACCAAACTGGTTTCAAATATATTAGTGGACGACAAACCAAATTGCATTTAGTAGGAAACCCTAGTTAGCAGTAGGTTCGGTTGCATTATTTAAAGGAACAGTTGCGCTCATGATAAATGCGGGTATGGTACAAATGATTACCCAAATGAAGAATTCATAATAACCCATGTACTCGCTTAAATAACCACTGAACATACCAGGAATAATAAAAGCAAATTGCATGGCAGCAGCCGCAAAACCAAAATAAGCCAATTGGTATTTACCAGGAGCCATTTCTTGTAAAATGTAATAAACCAATGCAAGCAACCCAAAGCCATAACAAAACTGTTGAAATGCAATCAGTAGAATAATGGGCATTTCATCTACTGGCTGCGCAATGGCTAGATAAGAATAAACCAACAAAGGAATATTCATTACAGCACATAAAATAAGCAGGGTTTTTCTATTAAAGGTTTTAGAAGCAACAAAATAACCAGAAGCTAGGCTTCCTAGAACAAATGCAATAATACCTATCACACCAAAAATAAAACTGGTATCTGTTTTATCAATTCCAAGCCCACCATCTATTCTAGACGCTTTAAAAAACAGGGGGGCAATTTTTACTGCTTGTGCTTCTGCCAATCGATAAAGAAATATAAACACCAAACCAATCCATAAATTTTTTTTCTTCAAGAACTGCAACAACACATCTCTATAAATAACAATGGCTTCAGGTGCCGATTCAACTGCATGAACTGCATCTCCGCCTGTAGGTAGTTTATTTACACTGATTACACCCATGGTAATCATGGCAATTCCATAAATAATCATCACCGTCATCCAGGCTATTTTTAACCCATAAACTTCTTCTAATTGAAACGCTAATAAAACCAAAGCCGATCCAAAAATAGCTTTTGCTAAATGATGAAAAACCGTTTGCCAACCAATGAATTGTTGTTGTTGAAATTTGTTCAACTCATTAATATAAATACCATCGGCAGCTAAATCTTGTGTAGCTGCAGAAACAGCAATAGCAGTAAATAACCCAATAGATAAACCAAAAAATCGATCAGAAATAATACTTACTGCAACTAAAGCGAACAAGACCCCCAAAAAAAACTGAGATACATACACAAAGTATTTTTTGGTTTTAAACATTTCTAATAGAGGCCCCCATAAAAATTTAAGTGCCCAAGGCAAAAGAATAAATGAAGTCCAAAAAGCTATTTCCTCATCGGGTATTTTAAATGAATGGTACATAATACCTGCTGTACTAGACAATGCAATAAATGGGATGCCCATCGCAAACCAGGTACTGGCAATCCAGCCTAAAGGAGAAACTTGTTTGGTATTTATTTCGGACACTATATTAATTTAAACAGATCAATAAAAACATGAATATAAATCATTTTCCCGCTTAAATAGATCGTTTAAAGCGAGGAATGTTTCTATGTTTGGTTGCTTGCTCATACGCATAAGCCAATCCGATGATTGTACCTTCCTGATAACCAGAAGCTATAAATGAAAGCCCTACTGGTAACCCATGCACATCACCCATGGGAACCGTAATATGCGGATAACCTGCCATAGCAGCCGGCGGACAAAAATAAAAACCAGGGTCTTGGTCTCCATTTACCCAATCAATACAATGAGCCGGACCATAACTGGTTCCCACAATTGCATCCAATTGATTTTCTTTAAGCACACGATCAATGATTACTCGGGCAGAAGTAGATTTGGCCAATGCTTGTTGGTATTCGCTGCTTTTTAAATCGCCTTTAGCATTGCTCATTTCAACCAACTCTTGCTTAAAATATTTGAGAACTTTATCAGCATGTTTTTTATTGTATTCTATCAATTCAGACATACTCTTCACTCCATTTTTTACGGTAGATAAATATTTATTCAACCCATCTTTAAATTCATAGAGTAATACTTGAAATTCTGCTTCACCCAATGGACCTGTTTCTTTTACCAATTCAACAGGAACAATCGTAGCGCCCAATTTTTTTAATTGATCAATTTCTCTTTGATACAAAGCCACTACTTCTTCTTGACGGCCTCTTAAAAAAGATTGCTCAACCCCAATTCGTTTTCCTTTTAAAGCATCTTTATTTAGAAAAGCAGTATAGTCTTTGGCAATTTTATCTTTTGCATTTAATGTTACAGCATCAGCTGCGTCAACACCCACCATTGCATTTAATAAAATAGCTGCATCAGCCACCGTGCGAGTCATAGGGCCGGCAGTATCTTGCGTAGCAGAAATAGGAATAATACCAGATCTACTCACCAAGCCAACGGTAGGTTTTAATCCCACAATTCCACAAAAAGAAGCAGGTGCAACAACAGAGCCATCGGTTTCGGTGCCCACAGCTACAGCGCATAAATTAGCTGAAACTGCAACAGCTGAACCAGCACTAGAACCGCAAGGAGAACGATTGATTACATAAGGGTTTCTGGTTTGTCCGCCCCTACTGCTCCAACCACTACTAGAACGAGTAGACCTAAAATTAGCCCACTCACTTAAATTGGTTTTGGCAATTATAATAGCCCCTGATTTGCGTAATTGACTTACTACAAAAGCATCTTTTGAAGCAATATGATTTTCTAGCGCCAAAGACCCAGCCGTCGTATGCATTTTATCAGCCGTATCAATATTGTCTTTAATCATGATAGGAATGCCATGTAAGGAACCACGTAGTTTTCCCGCTTTTCGTTCTTTATCCATTTGCTCCGCCAATTGCATGGCTTCTGGATTTACTTCAATCACCGATAAAAGATCATGTCTCCCTTGATCTATTTCACTAATGCGACGCAAGTATAGTTCGGTCAATTTTACTGAAGAAAGGGTTCCAGCTTTCATAGCTGCTTGTAATTCGGCAATTGTGAATTCAGAGTATTCAAACTCATCTCTTCCAGTTGCTTCAGCAGCAGCTAATTCAGCGCTGTCAACACTATTTGTTTTAGATTGATCTTTGCCACCACCACAACCAGTTAAGGCAGTTGCAGCTGTGCCCGCTACTGTTACAGCAGCTGCGGCTGCTAAAGAACCATTGCGCAAAAATTTTCTTCTATTCATACATCAAAATTGAATAATGAAAATAACATAAAAAGGCCAATCCACTTTGTACATTTGCCGCATGCAAAAACCAATTATTTGTGTAGGGGCCATTTTGGTAGATGAGCTCATACATGCAGGACACTCCATCCTTCCTGCTACAACAGTAGATGCCAAAATTACCAAGACAGCTGGTGGAGTTGCCCATAATATTGCCAAACAATTGAGCATATTAGGCGCCCATGTACAATTAATAAGCGTATTTGGAAACGATAGCGATGGAGATTGGTTAAAACAATCTTGTTCAGCAGCAGGCGTAAAAATAGATGCGAGTATCACCAAAGAAGGGATTTCGGGTAGGTATACAGGCGTATTAAATGTAGATGGTTCATTATATACTGCATTCTTGTCTAATGCAGCAGTAGAAATGGTTACCCCTGCTCATTTAGAAAAGCAGGAAGAGCTTTTATTAAGTGCCCAATATATTATGGCAGATGCTAATACCAGTGTAGAAAGCATGAACTGGTTATTACATTTTAGTAAAAGAACAGGCATACCATTTATCATAGAGCCCGTATCGGTACCACCGGCATCCAAGTTAAAAAATATGGATTTAGCCGGCTTGTACATGGTAACACCCAATGAAGATGAATTGCCCGTAATGTGCAGCGAAAAATCTTTCTTAACCCAATTACAAGTGGAAGAATTATTAAAAAGAGGGGTGCAAAATATTTGGTTACACAATGGCAAGCAAGGCTCTGCTTTTTATAATAAAGACAAAGCAATTACTTTACATGCACCTGATATAGAAGTAGTAGATTGCACTGGAGCAGGAGACGGCTCTTTGTCTGGATTCTTATTGGGAAAAACTTTGGGAAGAACAGACGAAGAATGCATAAAGCTAGCACATACATTATCGGCAGAGATTTTGCAAGTGAATGGAGCAATTGTTACGCATTTGTCGCAGGCTGAACTATTAACAAGGGTTACTAAATATTATCCATCTTAAAGCAACAACCAGTATCATGCATCCAGCCATTCATTTACATCCCGATGTTGCTGCCGCTATAAGAGACGGAGAACCTATTGTAGCTTTAGAAAGTACCATCATAGCACACGGTATGCCCTACCCTCAAAACGTAGCAACAGCAAGGGCTGTAGAAGAAATTGTCAGAAGTAACGGAGCCATACCTGCTACGATTGCTATCATCAAAGGAAAATGCACCGTAGGATTAACTGATGAAGAATTAGATTATTTTGGACAAGCAAACGATATACATAAAGTGAGTTTGCGCGATATGTCTTACGTAATCAGTAATGGATTGTATGGAGCAACAACTGTTGCTGCTACCATGCGTATTGCAGCAATGGCAGGCATACAAATTTTTGTAACAGGTGGAATAGGCGGTGTACACAGAGGAGCAGAAACCAGTATGGATATTTCAGCAGATCTTACTGAAATGGAACATACTAATGTTGCCGTAGTTTCAGCAGGCGTAAAATCAATTTTGGATATTGGGCTTACATTAGAATATTTAGAAACCAAGGGAATACCAGTAGTAACATTTAAACAAGAAGCATTCCCCAGTTTTTATTCTCAAAACAGTGGATTTAAAAGTCCACTTACATTAGCAACCGAAGAATCCATAGCAGCTATGCTGAAAGTGAAGTGGGATATGGGTTTGAACGGATCGGTATTAATTGCCAACCCCGTACC
>JBKBWE010000252.1:0-4351 GCA_046289145.1 Sediminibacterium sp. | reverse complement strand
CTTCCGATATTCATGCGCATGAAGAAGCTGCCATGGCTGCACCATTCATTGATATACTTCAAATACCTGCATTTCTGTGCAGACAAACTGATTTATTAGAAGCAGCTGCAATAACAGGCAAAATAGTAAATGTTAAAAAAGGTCAATTCTTAAGTGGTGCTTCCATGAAATTTGCAGTGGAAAAAATTCAAAAAGCGGGCAATCAACAAATCCTTTTAACAGAGCGTGGCAATACATTTCGATATCAAGACTTAGTAGTTCACTATAGAAATAGTCCCATCATGCAATCGCATGGAACGCCAGTAGTAATGGATTGTACCCACTCTTTACAGCAACCTAATCAAACCAGCGGCGTTACAGGAGGCAACCCTGCAATGATAGGCACCATTGCAAAAGCAGCCATAGCAACAGGAGCATTGGGTTTATTTATTGAAACCCATCCCAACCCTGCAGTAGCTAAAAGTGATGGTGCCAATATGCTGGCATTGAATTTGCTACCTAGCCTATTAGAGCAACTAGTTAAGTTGCGTGAGGTAGTGACTAAATTATAATTAGAAAATGAAAAAAATAGTATTCATCCTGCTGTTTACAACTGGGGGGCAACCATTATTTGCCCAAACATTAAAAGAACTGATACAACAAAAGAGTAAGCAGTTTACTCAACAAGTAACTCCAACAAATAGTAGCAATGAAATTGCGAATGCCCTTAAACAAGCACTTACAATTGGTGCAGAAAAAGGAACTGCAGCATTGGCCCAACCAGATGGTTTTTTCAAAAACGCAGCATTAAAAATCTTGCTCCCACCAGAAGCACAAAAAATTGAATCTACCTTAAGATCGGTAGGCATGGGCAAGCAAGTGGATGAAGCCATTTTAAGCATCAATAGAGCAGCGGAAGATGCATGCAAAACGGCTGCACCCATTTTTGTATCTGCTATAAAAGATTTAACCGTAAACGATGCAGTAAATATTTTAAAAGGGGCAGATACTGCTGCTACCACCTATTTAAAAACAGCCACTACTGTCCCATTAACGAATGCATTTAAACCCATCATAGAAACTTCTTTACAAAAAACAGAAGCCACTAAACACTGGTCTACTTTAGTGAATGCTTACAATAAATTTAGTTTTAGAAAATTGAATCCTTCTTTAAGTGATCATGTAACCGAAAAAGCACTTACTGGAATTTATAGTCAGATAGCTTTAGAAGAAAAAAATATTAGACAAAACCCAGCTGCAAGAGCAACTGATTTATTGAAAAAGGTATTTAACCATTAGAGAAAATACCATCTAAGTTATTGGTCTTTTTAACAATGCTTCTGATTTGCATGTCTAATTCGTTGGCACTTTCAATCAAGTGATCAAAGATTTCTTTATTGTGTACTGAGTTACTACTGTTGAGTACTTCAATTACGCCCAATATATTCGCTAATGGACGTCGTACCTCATGCGACTGAATAAATGCAATGTCCCTTAATACTTTGTTCTGTGTTTTCATTTTTTCTTGCACAGCAACATCATCAGTGATATTACGGTTGGTTCCAATCAAACGAATAGGTTTTCCGTCTGCATTTTTTTGAACAATCGCATGGGCTTCAATATACCTGATCTTACCATTTGGCATGGTAATTCTATACACAGTTGAATCAATTGACTTCTTACCTTCAGACAATCTAGTCAAGATATTTTTCATCATCTCCTTATCGTCTGGGTGCATGGCTTTTTTGAAAATTTTGTAAGGAGGAAATGGGGTGTCTTTGGCAAAGCCATAGAGATCATACATTTTCTCATCCCAAAAAGTAGTACCATCTGCCAAGTCTACTTCCCATACACCAATTTGTGCAGAGTCGGTTGCCAACGAAAGCCGTTGCAATGTTTCTTGTTGTTCTTTCTCGGCGTTCTTTCTTTTAGTGATATCGTTTTCAATAGACATAAAACCAATATGCCTATCTGCTTCATCAAATAATGGCTTACAATCAATCTCTAACCAAATGGTTTTATTATTCTTATTGTTTACTTGAACTTCTTCTACAAAAGCCAATTTATTCTCTATAGAATAACGAATGCGTTTATTGATTTTTTCTTCTACACCCGACTGGTTTAAATAGAAAAATATTTTCTTTCCCTTGACTTCTTCAGCTTTGTATCCAATAATTCTATTAAAGCCTTCGTTCACCCAAATAATATTTTCTTCTTTATCGGTTATTACCACTGCATTAGTAGTATTATGTGCCACCAACGCCATTCTAGTAACTTCTTCTTCAGACAACGCTGATTGACGAACTGAAGGAGTGCTATTGACTATATTAGTTTGAATTGATTCAACTGCCTGCTCATCTAAATAAGCCCTGCTTTGAGACAATTCTACCGCTTTGCTGTTATTGGTTTCGGTGGTGGTAATATCATGCCCTACAGACATAATCCCCACTACATAACCTAACTCATTTTTTATTGCAGAAATTTCCCAATGGGTCCAGAAAAATTCATCACCCTCGCATGCTTTTCTAACAGTAATTGCCACAGGTTTCTCAGGATTACGAATACATTCTTTAGCAGCTTCATTACAAGCTTTAACGTCTTCGGCATAAACTGTATCGGCAAAATGATTATTCGTAAGTGTAGTAGAGATATGCGCAAACTTGTGTTGGAACAAAGGGTTTACATACAAGAACCTTCCTGATAAGTCGGTAACGACTACAGAAAAAATCAATGAATTCAATAATTGCTCTGGAAGCAATTGATCTACTTTCAATAGACTCATAGGTTTGTACGGTTGCGCTGATTTTTAGTTAGGGGGTCACTAGTCAGCAGGATTACAAGTACAAGATACCAAGTAATCTGCATAAAATATATAAAAAACAATAAATACCAACCAGTTGGTAGATAAGCTGGGATTGACTTAGAAGTAAAAAAAATCCCAGTTACAAGGTAACTGGGAAGTATATAGGTTGATTAAAGCCCTCTTATATAAAGGACATAAAATTAAATGTCAATAGCTTCACCGTAAGCAGCAGCAGTTGCTTCTTTTAAGCCTTCGCTCATGGTTGGGTGAGGGTGAACCGCATTTAAGATTTCATGCGCAGTTGTTTCTAACTTACGAGCTACCACCGCTTCAGCAATCATTTCTGTTACGTTGGTACCAATCATATGACATCCTAAGAACTCACCATATTTGGCATCGTAAATTACTTTTACAAAGCCTTCAGTGGCTCCAGCAGCACTTGCTTTACCACTTGCCATGAATGGGAACTTACCTACTTTAATTTCGTATCCTGCTTCTTTAGCTGCTTTTTCAGTGTAACCCACACTAGCTATTTCAGGAATACAATAAGTACAGCCAGGGATATTGTTGTAATCCATGGCTTCAGGCAAATGATGGAATTTCTTTTCGGTATAACCAATATGTTCAGCAGCATTAATGCCTTCTTTAGCAGCAACATGCGCCAAAGCTTGTCCGGGAGAACAATCTCCAATGGCATAAATACCAGGTACTGAAGTTTGCTGGAACTTATCTACAATAACTTTTCCTTTCTCGGTTTTGATGCCGTTTTCTTCTAAGCCAATATTCTCAATATTTGCAACAACACCTACTGCACTTAAAACCACATCTGCTTCTAATACAACGATTGAACCATCTTGCTTTTTAACGGTCGCTTTTACGCCAGCACCGCTGGTATCTAATGATTCTACAGATGCATTGGTCATGATTTCAATGCCTTGCTTTTTGTATTGCTTTTCTAATTCTTTAGAAATGTCTTCATCTTCAACAGGTACAATTCTAGGCATGAACTCTACTATTGTTACTTTTGTTCCCATGCTATTGTATACATAAGCGAACTCAACACCAATTGCACCACTACCAACCACTATCATAGACTTAGGTTGCTCAGGCAATACCATTGCTTCTCGGTATCCAATAACTTTTTTACCATCTTGAGGAAGATTAGGTAAAGCACGGCTTCTTCCACCAGTTGCAATCACGATATGCTTTCCTTCTACAACTTGCTTGCTGCCATCTGCTGCAGTTACTTCAATTTGGCCTTTGACTTTAATTTTACCGTAACCCATGATAACATCAATCTTGTTCTTTTTCATTAGAAATTGAACACCCTTACTCATTTTATCGGCAACACCGCGACTTCTTTTTACTACTGCACCAAAATCGTGTTGAACGCCAGTAGCGTTGATTCCGTAGTTGGCACTATGTTTCATATAGTCGTACACTTGGGCACTCTTAATAAGCGCTTTGGTAGGTATACAACCCCAGTTTAAACAAACTCCACCTAAACTTTCTTTTTCAATGATGGCCACTTTAAATCCTAGCTGAGAAGCACGGATTGCTGCGGGGTAT
>JBKBWE010000251.1:0-4416 GCA_046289145.1 Sediminibacterium sp. | reverse complement strand
CCGACGAAAAAAAATACGAAGGCAAACCATTTGGTGCCAATCAAACAAAAATGCCTTACGACTTAACTAGAGCCGCCAATGAAGGGTTTGGTAAATTAAGTACTACCCCATTGGGAAATACATTAACTGTAGAATTAGCAAAAGCTGCTGTCTTAGCGGAAGAAATGGGCAAAGATGCCATTACAGATATGTTGGCAGTTAGTTTTTCTTCACCTGATTATGTAGGGCATAGTTTTGGACCTAACTCATGGGAAATAGTAGACAATTATATCAAATTAGACGAAGAGTTAGGAAGAATGTTTGACTTTCTAGATGCTACTGTTGGAAAAGGGAAATACACTGCATTTTTAAGTGCAGACCATGCTGTGGCTCATGTTCCTGGATTTATGAAAGAAAATAAACTACCTGGCGGTCTATTAGATGATAAATCAGCAATAACAGAAATGAATGCTGCCATAAAAGCCAAATTTGGCATAGAAAAATTAGTAGTGAGCTTGACCAATTATCAGGTACATTATAATAGGGATTTATTAGACAGCTTAAAGGCAGATACAAAAGACATCAACCAATTTATGGTTCATTATTTAATGAAGAAAGAATACATCTTGAATGCTTTTCCAACTAGTGAAATCCTTACAAGTCCAATGCCACAATATTTAAGAGAAAAAATAGCCAATGGTTATTTATATAATAGAAGCGGAGACATTCAAATGGTTTTAAAATCTGGATATATTGATGGTGGAGCAACGGGCACAACGCATGGCCTTTGGTATTCTTACGATGCGCATATTCCATTATTATGGTATGGCTTCGGTATTAAACAGGGCCGTTCTAGTAAAAGAGTTTACATGCACGATATAGCATCTACCGTTGCTAGCCTTCTCAAAATACAAGAACCTAGTGGCAATATTGGAAACCCAATAGAAGAAGTTTTAAAGAAGTAAACAAAATATTCACAATAGTTTTAATATTATAATTGACTATTTAACGAAGGTTGTATCTTGCGATACAACCTTTTTTTATGACGAAACGATTATTAATTCCCGCAATTGCATTACTGCTTTGCATTTCATTCAATTATCAACTAACAGCACAAATTAATTTATCGGAAAAACTTCCGCTAGATAACAAGGTTAAAATAGGCAAACTAGCCAATGGATTAACCTATTATATTCGACAGAACAGTAAGCCTGAAAAAAAAGTGGAACTTCGCTTAGTTGTTAATGCAGGATCAATTTTAGAAGATAATGATCAACAGGGATTGGCGCATTTTACTGAGCATATGGCTTTTAATGGTACTAAGAATTTTAAGAAAAATGAGTTAGTAAATTTTCTTCAAAGCATAGGGGTAGATTTTGGTGCAGACCTTAATGCGTATACAGGATTTGATGAAACCGTATATATTTTACCCATCCCATTGAGTGACCCTAAAAACTTTAATAAAGGCCTACAGATATTACAAGACTGGGCAGGAGGAATCAGTTTCGAAGGAAAACAAATAGACGATGAAAGAGGCATTATTTTAGAAGAAAGCAGATTGGGCAAGGGTGCAGAAGATAGAATGTTTAGGAAAATTTATCCCAAACAATACGAAGGTTCAAGGTATGCACAACGTTTACCAATTGGAAAAGACAGTTTATTAAAAACGTTTAAACACAGTGCCATCAAACGTTTTTATGCAGATTGGTACCGCCCAAATTTGATGGCCGTTATGGTATTAGGCGACATTGATGTGGCAGAAACAGAAAAATTAATCAACCAATATTTTAGCGGATTAAAGAATCCTGTTAAACCTAGACCCAGAATTGCTGCTACAGTTCCAGCAAGAACCAAGAATGATGCATTGGTCGTTACTGATAAGGAAGCTACCAATTTTCAAATAGAATTGAATTATTCAACAGTCAAAACTAAGCCAGAGGTAACTATTGAAGATTATCGCAGAAATTCAATTATCAAGTCTTTGTTTACCAGTATGCTAAACCAACGAATGAATGAATTGGCGCAAAGTGGCAATCCCCCATTCAGCTTTGCTGGTGGTAATTTTGGCTCATATGCTCGTGGACATGAAGCATTTAATGCATTTGCAATACCCGGACCAAAAGGGCCAGATACTGCTTTACATGCAGTACTTACTGAATTAGAAAGAGTTAAAAAATTTGGTTTTACCCAAGGTGAACTAGAAAGAGCCAAAAAACAACAATTAGCCTCTATAGAAAGATCATATAATAATAGAGACAAAACGGAATCTGGCGTATTAATAGAAGAATACATCAGAAACTTTTTACAGCAAGAACCTATTCCAGGTATTGAAAAAGAGTTTGAATATAAGAACAGTTTAATGCCAGGAGTTCAGTTAGCAGAAGTAAATGCCTTGGCTAATGAATTAAAGAAAAACGAAAAATTATTCATTGCGTTTCAAGGGCCAGAAAAAAGCAATTTTAGCTTACCCAATAAAACTCAACTAATTGCAGCTGCAGAATCAGCTGCTAATATTCCAGTAAAAGCATACGAGGAAAAAGCCATAGCAGCTTCTTTATTAAAATCTATTCCAAAAGCAGGAAATTTAGTAAAAGAAACAAAAAATGAAGCATTAGATCTTACTGAACTATCCTATAGTAATGGTACAAAAGTAATTATCAAAAACACCAATTTTAAACAAGACGAAGTTATTCTGACTGGCTTTAAAAAAGGAGGCACTAATGCCTATGGATTAGTAGACAAATACAGTGCAGCCTATGCTAATTCTGCCATACAACAAATGGGAATTGGAGAATTCAATCCTGTTGATTTAAGAAAATTCTTATCTGGTAAAACAGCTAATGCCAATATAGGTTTAAATGCATTAAGTACTAGAGTAAGCGGGAACAGCAGTATCAAAGATATGGAGACCATGTTCCAATTGATGTACCTCAATTTTACACAGGTTCGAAAAGATGAAGCTTTATTTAAAGGGTGGAAAGAAAAAATCAAAAGCCAGGTTCAATTCATGATGGCCGATCCAACCAGCGCTTTTATTGATTCTGTATATAAAGTAATGTATGGCGGCAATCCCTTGGCTCCCTCTGCTATACCCAATGCGACTGATTTTGATCAAATTAATTTAGAAAGGGCCATTGAAATTTTTAGAGAGCAAACCAATGACGCCAACGACTATACTTTTATCTTAGTAGGGAATATTGACCTTAATATGGTGAAGCCGCTATTAGCCACTTATATTGGTGGTCTTCCTTCAAAAGGAAATAAGGGCAGCTTTGTAGACAATGGTTTACGCATATTGCCAGGCCAAAAAGACTTGAAATTCTACAAAGGAAAAGAACCAAAGAGTTTCATTTTTAATATCTATTCTGGTGAAGCAATCTATTCAGAACAAGATGCATTATATACCGATATGTTGGCGGAAATCTTGAACATTAAAATCATAGAAGAGCTCAGAGAAAAAATTGGCGGAATCTATGGAGGCGGTGTTAGTGGATCATTAAACAAATATCCATTTCAAGGATACACGATGGTTTTACAACTACCTTGCGGTCCGGAAAATGTAGAAAAACTAAGTGTTGCAGCAACTGCAGAAATTGAAAAAATAAAACAAAACGGACCCGAGCAGAAAGACTTAGATAAGGTAAAAAAATCGCTCCTAGAAAAGTATGCTGTCAATATGAAAGACAACCGTTATTGGAGTGGAGTATTACAAGGCATTTATTTTTCTGAAAATGATCCAACTAGAATATTGAATTACAAAGACATCGTTTCAGCTGTAAGCATAGAAGAGATTAAAAAAGCAGCTGCCACTGTATTCGATAGTAAAAATAGGATTAATGCCGTTTTATTTCCAGAGAAGTAACTTTGGAGAATGAAAAGCCTTTTGAAGCAAGCGGGGAAACAACTATTTTCATTAATGGGAGCCCTACCAATAATGAATGAACTAAACTTCCGCTTTCAACAAATTTGGCATCATAATAAAAACAACAATTATAAAAAATCATTAAAGCGCTTTGTCTTTCCATCAGACAGAGCGCTTTTTAATACCTTCCAATTAGATTACAAAAAGTACTATGAAGACGGAATAATTGCGGCAAATGAAATGATTGAATGGGGCGAAATCATTTCAATTAAGCAACCAATTATATTAGACTGGGGATGCGGAACTGGGAGAATAATTAGGCATATTTCTTACTTAAAAAAAGACAGCATTTGCTACGGAGCAGATATTGATTATAATACCATTCAATGGTGCAGACAATCAATTGACTCCGTTTATTTTGATTGTATAGAAAACCAATCATTACCTTATCCTAGCAACTATTTTAATTTGGTATATGGCATTTCTGTATTAACCCAAACACCTCATACAGCTACCCAATTTTGGTTAGCAGAATTAAATCGGGTCTTACTTCCTAATGGGATAGCCATTCTTTC
>JBKBWE010000250.1:0-4423 GCA_046289145.1 Sediminibacterium sp. | reverse complement strand
GTGATATTGATACCCTGGTGAATCCTGCCGCAGCATTATTAATGAATCATCCGCTTGTATAATTGGCAATGAAAAAGTTGAACTGGAAAAAAATATTGATCAATACCGCTTGGGTACTAAGCCTAGTAGGGGTATTGGTATTATTGGGTGCTTCCATCCGCCAGAAAAGCAACAAAAAAATTAAAGGGGTAGTAGTAGAAATTAAAGGTGCCGAAAAACATATGTTCATTGATGAGCAAGACGTTTTACAAATCGTTAATGATCCAGCCCCCGTTATTGGCAGACCAATTCGTGGGGTTCAATTACGTAAACTAGAAGAACTGGTTAAGAAAAATCCTTGGGTGAATAATGCCGAAATGTTTTTTGATAATCAATATCAGTTGCAAGTAAGTATTCTTGAAAGAGAACCCATTGCTAGAATTTTTGAAACCAACGGCCAATCTTATTATATAGATACGGCTATGAATAAAATGCCGTTGAGTAACAAGCTTACTGCTAGAATACCTGTATTTACTGGGTTTCCGTCAACTATAAAAACAGATACTGCTTTAATTCAGTCAGTTATTCAGTTGTCTACTTTAATAACTGCAGATTCCTTTTTAACTGCTCAAATTGCACAGATTGATATTGTTCAACAGCAGCAATTTGAAATGATTCCGGTAATTGGCGATCACTTAATAGTGTTTGGTAATGCTTCTGATGCTGCAGATAAATTAAAACGATTAAAAGCTTTTTATCAGGCGGCCTGGTTGCAACATGGGATGAATACCTATAAAATTATCAGCTTAGAATATAAAGGTCAGGTAGTAGGAGTGAAAGATCTAATAAAAAATGTACCCCCTGAAAACAATATTCCAATTCAAATTCCGTTAACAAGTAAAAGAAATACTCTATGAATCACAATGACGCACCTATCATTGTTGGACTCGACATTGGTACCACCAAGATTGCCGCAATTGCTGGCCGTAAAAACGAATATGGTAAATTAGAAATTCTTGGATTTGGACGCGCCAACAGCAATGGTGTATCTCATGGCCAGGTGCTGAACATAGACCAAACTATTAAAGCCATTCAAGCTGCTCTAGAAAATTGTGCGCTTAGCAATCCCGATTTAGAAATTAATGAAGTGTATGTAGGTATTGCTGGTCATCATATCAAAAGCTTACAAACTCGTGGAGATATTGTACGCCAAGATGCCGATATAGAAATTAGCAGGGCAGAAGTAGAACAGTTGGTTAACAATCAACGTAAAACTTTTATTCCTGCTGGTGATCAAATTATTGATGTGATTGCGCAAGACTTTCACGTAGACAGCAATCAAAATATTAAAGACCCTATTGGTTACAATGGTGTAAAAGTTGGTGCAAACTTTCATATCATTACTGGAGATAGAAATGCTATCCGTAATATTAATCGTGCGGTAACCAGAAGTGGTTTACAAACCAAAGACCTTGTATTACAACCTTTAGCTTCTGCAAGTGCAGTAATGAGTGAGATTGATATGGAAGCGGGTGTTGCAATTCTTGATATTGGTGGCGGTACTTCTGACTTAGCCGTTTTTTATGAAGGTATTTTAAAGCATACAGCTGTTATACCTTTCGGTGGAGAAAATATCACCAACGATATTCGATTAGGGTTGGGTGTGTTAAAAACCCAAGCCGAAGCAATGAAAGTGCAGTTTGGTTCTGCATTAGCTGATGAAGCTAAAGCCAATGCTTATATTACTATTCCTGGTTTAAAAGGAATGCCTGCTAAAGAAATCAGTGTTAAAAGTTTAGCACAGATTATTCAAGCAAGAATGGGTGAAATCCTTGATTTTGTTACTTATCATTTAAAGCAGGTAGGTCTAGACCATCGCGCTTTAAACGGGGGTATCATTTTAACAGGTGGTGGATCTCAATTAAAACACTTAATTCAATTAACTGAATATACTACCGGTTTAAATGCTCGTATTGGTTTGCCTAATGAACATTTAGCTGCTAATCATATTGATGAATTGAAAAAGCCAATGTATGCAACATGTATTGGTTTAATATTGAAAGGTTACAACGACTACGATCATCAATACAAAGAGTTTACAGAGAAATTTGTAAAGATGGAAGTTCCGTCTGCCTTAAAAAAGAACCCTGTTACTACAGCTGAAGCACCTGTTGCAGCGGCACCAATTACGCCAACTGCACCAGTAGAAAAAGCTACAGTAGATGTAACTCCAAGAATTAAATTCTGGGACAAATTCAAGAACAACTTAATTGAATTGTTCAAAGAAGAAGAAGACCAAGTAATAAGATAAAAACCCTACTACCCATTTAATCCCTACTAACCCAAACCGTCCACTATGATTCATTTTGATCTTCCTAAACAGAAATCATCCATTATTAAAGTATTGGGTGTTGGCGGAGGTGGAAGCAACGCTGTTAACTTTATGTTTGAACAAAACATTGAGGGTGTTGACTTTATTATCTGCAATACCGATGCTAAAGCAATTGAACAAAGTAAAGTTCCCAATAAAATTCAACTAGGACCACACTTAACTCAAGGATTGGGTGCAGGTGCAAACCCAGAAGTGGGTAAGCGTGCAACTGAAGAGTCACTTGAAGAAATCAAACGTATTTTGGAAGTGAATACCAAAATGGCATTCATTACTGTAGGTATGGGAGGCGGTACTGGTACTGGTGGTGCACCTATTATTGCTCAAATTTGTAAAGATTTAGGCATTCTAACTGTTGGGATTGTAACCACTCCTTTTGGTTTTGAAGGTCCGCGCAGACAGTTACAGGCAGAAGAAGGTATTAAAGCTTTAAAGCCTTATGTGGATACCTTATTAGTAATCAGCAACGACAAATTACGCATGCAGTACGGCAACTTGAAAATGAAAGAAGCATTTTCAAAGGCAGATAATGTATTGGCTACTGCTGCAAAATGTATTACCGATGTTATTAATAGTCGTGGACATATTATTGTAGACTTTGCCGATGTATGCACTGTTATGAAGAATGGTGGTGTTGCAATTTTAGGTAAAGCAGAAGTAGAAGGAGAGAATAGAGCACAAATTGCCATTGAAGAAGCATTGTCTTCTCCGTTGTTAAACGATAGTGATATTAGAGGAGCTAAGTGGATTTTGATTAATATTAATAGTGCAGAGGGTGAGCATGAGTGTACTATGGATGAATTAGAAATCATCAATAATCATTTACGCTTACAAGCAGGGGAAGATGCAGATGTTATTGTAGGAATGGGGTATGAACAATCTTTGGATAAGAAAATTGGAATTACTTTAGTGGCTACTGGTTTTGAACACAAAGATCCATTTGCAAAACCAATTGCTGAAGTAAAACAAGAAGCAAAGCCAGAAAAGATTGTGATGACTTTGAAAGTTGAACATCCTGCAGTTAAATCTGGAATCATTACAGCTACTACTCCTGCAGAAGCTCCAATAGCCGCTCCAGCAGCACCTGTAGATGCGAATGCACCTACATTTGAAACATTGGAAATTCCAGCTGCACCTCAAACAATTGTATTTGATATTACTCCTCCAATAGAACCTGCAGCAGCTGAAGCCGTTGCTGAGTTAGATAGTGTGGAAGAAGAAGTGGTTTCGATGGGTGTTTATATGGAAACCCCTGCAATTACTGAAGCAGAGTTAGAGTTGATGCCTACCTTACAAGGACCTCCTGAAGTGCATATTTTTGATGAAGTAGAAGAATTGGCAACTATTCCAACTGCTATTCATTCAAATTTCTCCTCAGGATTTTTGAGTAAGCCTTCTAATATTTATGCAAGCGCTGCAAACTCAAATTCAAATGAATCGAATGAGCCAAGCAAGCCTGAAACGCCTGCTCAGCCTATTATTCAACCAAGACCTGAACCAATTTATTCAGCACCCGTTGTTCCGCCTACACCACCAACCACGCATACTCCTCCACCACCTGTGGCAGAAGAAGAGAATCTATTTGATATGCAGTTGGTAGAGAAGCCTGAAGGATATAACACACCTGTAGCAGGACCTGTTGCTACTTCACATGATGCTGATTGTGCTGGAGGAGATTATATGGATGATGTAGAAGAGCAAAAAAGAAGAGCTGCTGAGCGTATTCAAAAATTGCGCAACCTATCTTTCAATGTAAATAGTACTTCAGATATGAATGGCGAGTTTGATGCAGTACCTGCTTATGTAAGAAGGAATATGGAGTTGTTTGGAAACACCCTTACTTCTGTAGAAAACTTTTATAGTAAATACACTGTTGGTAAGGATGAAAACAATCAAACGCAAATCAATACCATCAACACTTTCTTAGACGGTAAAAAACCCGACTAATCAATTTAGACTAACCCAACCATTATACTTTCGGATGCCCTGCTCTTTTTGAGCGGGGCTTTTTATTGTAATGCGTTCTTAATAATATCCAGCATTTGTTGATTGGTT
>JBKBWE010000249.1:0-4458 GCA_046289145.1 Sediminibacterium sp. | reverse complement strand
GCCTTGGCTTCTTCTAAGCATAGCAAACTCTACAATTAAAATGGCATTCTTACCTAATAATCCAATTAACATAACCAAGGCAACTTGGGCGTAAATATTGTTTTCTAAACCCAATAATTTCAATGCAACGAATGCACCAAAAATACCAGTTGGTAAAGAAAGGATTACCGCGAAAGGCATTAAAAAACTTTCATATTGTGCAGCAAGTATGAGGTAAACAAACAATAAGCAAACAATAAATATTGATGCAGCTTGACCGCTTGACTCAATTTGGTCTCTGGTAATTCCAGACCATTCATAACTGTATCCTCTTGGTAATTTTTCTTTCGCAACTTTTTCAACTGATTGAATTGCATCACCACTACTAAAACCTTTTTTTGCGTCACCATTTACCATAGCAGCGGTGTACATATTATACCTAGTTAGTTGTTCTGGTCCATAAACCCTTTCTAATTTAATAAAAGTTCCATAAGAAACCATTTCACCTCTGTCATTCTTTACATACATATTCATTAAGTCGTTGGGCTTAGCTCTGTAGTTAGGATATGCTTGAACCATTACTTTATACATTTGACCAAAGCGAATAAAATTAGTAGCATAAAAACTACCAATCAATGTTTGTAAATCGGTCATGGCATTGTCTACCGAAACCCCTTTTTTGGCCGCCATATCGTAGTCAATATGAATCATGTATTGCGGAAAGCTTGGATCAAATCCTGTATAAGCAGAGCTTACCACCCCGTCGGCTTCTATATCTTTAATTAATTGGTTAGTTACATTGGCAGTTTGTTGTAAATCTCCTGAACCAGTTTTATCTATGACCCTTAATTCAAAACCACTGGTATTACCAAATCCAGGAACTGGAGGAGGAGGCATAAATTCTATACTTGCATCCTTTATTTTGCTACTTCTATCTTTAAATATTGGAATGAGTTGAGCAACAGTATATTCTCTTTTATCCCAAGGTTTTAAGTTAATCATCATCATACCATATGATGCACCTTCTGCTTCAGTAACTAAGCTATATCCTGAAAGTGTTGTAATATTTTCAACCGAAGAATCTGCTTTAATTATTTTTTCTAATTCAATCAATACTTTTTCTGTTCTTTCCACCGTTGAACCAGCTGGAGTAGTAATATTCACATAAATAATACTTTGATCTTCATTAGGAATAAAACCTCCAGGCAAAATGCTATTTACACCAGCTGTTCCAACAAAGAATGCAATTAATAATGAAATCGTAACTATTTTTCTAGCACTAATCCAAGCTACTAAATTCATGTATTTATTCTCAGTAGATGCATACCCTTTATTAAAAGCATTAATGAATCTTCCCAGCAAATTTTTTCTTTTCGGTTGTCCATGTGTATTCTTTATCAGTAAAGCACACAATGCAGGTGTTAAGGTTAATGCATTAATGCCTGAAATCACAATAGAAACAGCAAGCGTAAGCGAAAATTGTCTATAAAACACCCCTGCTGATCCTGAAAGGAATGCAACAGGAATAAATACCGCAGACATTACCAATGTTATTGCTACTACGGCACTGGCAATTTCTTTAATAGCAGCAAGAGTTGCATCCATAGGCGATAAATGTTGTTCTTCCATTTTAACATGCACAGCTTCTACTACCACTATGGCATTATCTACCACAATTCCAATGGCTAGTACCAATGCAAATAGCGTCAATAAGTTAATAGAGAAGCCCATTACTTGCATAAATGCCAAAGTTCCAATAAGTGCAACTGGTACAGCCAAGGCAGGTATTAAAGTAGACCTAAAGTCTTGTAAAAAGATGAATACCACTATGAATACAAGAATGAGTGCTTCAAATAAAGTTTTTAATACTTCATTAATTGAAGCATCTAAGAATCGAGAAACATCATAAGCAAAATTATATTCCATCCCAGGAGGAAAACTTGTTTCCTTAAGATCAGCCATTTTTGCTTTTACTTTTTCAATTACATCTTTTGCATTTGAGCCAGGACGCTGTTTAAGCATGATAGAAGCCGATGGTCTTCCATCAGTTTTAGATATAACACTGTAGGTCATTGATCCAAACTCCACATCTGCTAAATCTTTCAGGTATAAAATGGATCCGTTGTTTTCAGCCTTAATAACAATGTTTTTATATTGATCAGGATTGGCAAATTTTCCTGTATACCTCAGAATGTATTGTAAACTTTGTGGATTTTTTCCAGAACTTTCTCCAGTTCTACCTGGGGCTGCTTCAACATTTTGTTTTCTAAGTGCTTCTACTATTTCTTGTGCAGAAACATTATATGCCAACATTCTGTCGGGCTTTAACCAAACACGCATGGAATAATCGGTTTGCCCCATGATATCAACAAACCCAACCCCATCAATTCTTTTTAACTCATGTAATAAATTAATGTCAGCAAAATTGTAAATAAATTGTTCATCTGCAGTGCTGTCTTTACTGGTAATATTAAGATACAACAACATGCTATTCACGTCTTTCTCTGTGGTTACACCAGCTTTAATTACTTCTTCTGGCAACTCATCTAAAACAGTTGTTACTCTATTTTGAACATTTACTGCAGCTAAATCAGGATCAGTACCTACTTTAAATGCAACGGTAATAAGTGTTAAACCATTATTACTAGAGACCGATGACATATAGGTCATACCGGGCACTCCATTAATGGCTCTTTCTAAAGGAGTAGCAACTGCTTTAGCACAAACTTCGGCGTTGGCGCCTGTATATTGTGCAGTTACTGTTACAGATGGAGGAACAATATCAGGAAATTGAGTAATGGGTAAACTGAACAAAGAAAGTACTCCCAATAAAGTGATGATAATGGATATTACCAATGAAAGTACTGGTCGTTTAATAAAAGTTTCTAGCATGATTGCTTTAGTTGATGGTTAGTGCTGTTTGCATAAGACTGTCTAAATTCATCTTCATGGGCTTTATTTTAGCACCCTGTCGAATATTTTGAACACCTTCATAAACGATGTTCTCTCCTGGGTTTAAACCAGCTTCAACTATATAATATTGAGCTACCCTTCTTCCAGGTTTAAATGCACGCATTTGAATGATATTGTCTTTATCTACAATAAAAACAAAAGTTTTGTCTTGAATTTCAAAAGTGGATTTCTGTGGAATAATGATTGCATTCTCTACTGAGGTAGTAAGCCTGGCTTTTCCGGATGCGCCGTGCTTTAATAATTTATTTGGATTGGGGAAACGGGCTCTAAATGCTATTGCTCCTGTGTTTTCATTAAACTCTCCATCACTCGTTTCTATTTTTCCTGTATATCCATATTGTGAGCCATCTGCTAGCAGAAGGTTTACAGGACGATCTTCTTTTAACCCCTTTGAAACTGCTTTTCTATACTGCAAGTATTCATTTTCAGAAATATTAAAATAGGCAAAAACATTATGTACATCTGAAATGGTGGTTAATAAAGCACCTGGATCAATCAAACTTCCCATTTTCAAAGGAATACGGTCGATGATCCCATCAAACGGTGCACGTATAAATGTATAGGACAATTTAGTTTCAGCACTAGTTTGAGCAGATAAAGCCTCATCAATTTTTGCCTTTGCTGCACTTACTTTAGATACCGCTAATTCATATTCGGTTTTTGCAATTACATTTTTCTCTACTAAAATTTTTGTTCTACCCAATTCTAATTCCGCCGCTTTGGCTTCTGCCATGGCATTTGAAACAGCGGCTTTAGCTTTGGCTAACTCAGTTTTGTATTCAAGGTCATTTATTTGAAATAGGGGTTGCCCTTTTTTAACTTCCTTTCCTTCGTCTACTAGTATTTTTTCTAAAAAACCTTGAACCCTAGCCCTAATTTCTACATTTTGCACCGCTTGTATATCTGCAACATAATCCGTTTGTAAAATGGTATCTTTTTGAATAACTTCTACAACAGGTAAGGAAGGAATCAACTCTGCTGTACCTGCTTTTTCATTGTCTTTACAGGCCACCAGGGCAATTATTAAAAAAACCAAAATGGGTAAAAAACGGCGATTTTGAGCTGAAATACTGGTTTTCATGGCTTATTTTCAGTTAAATAAGCGGAAAATATACGTTTTTAATGTTTTTTTAATGTATCCTTTTATAGATGGGGGTTGTCTGGCTATTTTTTCGGTGAATGAGAACTATTTGAATTTAAGAAATTAAAATTGGTGCATACACCGACTGATTATATTTTTATACTATGAGTATTGTGGAAAGGATTAAATCGAACCCCGGGCTTAAAAAATTTGTTTATTGGCTATTGGTACCTGAAACTGCTCCCGGATGTAGGTTATGGGTTAGATTATTCATTAATCCTTTTGTGCATAAAGTTTCCCGTAAAGCCATTATCAGAAATTATGCAAGACTAGACCTTGCTCCATGGAATAAGTTTTCGTTAGGTAAAAAAGCAGTCATAGAAGATTTTTGTTGCATTAATAATATGGTAGGCGATGTATTTATT
>JBKBWE010000248.1:0-4460 GCA_046289145.1 Sediminibacterium sp. | reverse complement strand
TGTTAAACCATCTTTAGCCAATCCATCCACTAACTGAACATTACCATATTTATTGCCCCATCTCATATTTGGGCTGTAATAAGGAACATTACTCATACTCTCCATTCCTCCTGCAACAACAATATCTGCATCACCTAATAAAATTGCTTGTGCCCCTTGAGCAATGGCTTTCATTCCACTTGCGCAAACTTTGTTCACAGTAGTTGCAATAACACTATCTGGGAGTCCTGCAAATTTTGCAGCTTGTCTGGCAGGAGCCTGACCTGTATTTGCTTGAATTACACAACCCATCAATACTTCATTTACTAAAGCCCCATCAATACCTGCCTTATTGATTGCACCTTTAATGGCGACTGCTCCTAGTTGAGTTGCAGAAAAATCTTTCAAACTTCCTCCAAAACTTCCGATTGGAGTTCTTACAGCAGAAACAATGTAAACAACTTTAGTAGACATAGTAAATGATTTTGAAGCGCAAAGTTAATAATTTAACTAACACGCGTTAGTTAAATTATTAATCAATTAGTTGAATTCCCGTCTGGGTAAATTGTATCTTTTTTTGTTTATATAAATTTCCAGTAGTCATTTTGAATGCTTTTTTACTCATTCCAAAAAAAGCATAGATATCAGTGGGATCAGACTTGTCGTTGTATGGCAGGTACCCATTATTTTCTTGCAAGAGCCTTAGAATTTTAGCACTTTCATCTTCCACTTTGGTATAGCCAGGCTTACCTAGAATTAAATCGATTTTATTGTCGGGTCTTATTTTTTTGATGAACCCTTTCACTTTGTCGCCAATTTCTAATTGCTGAAATACTTCGTTGCCATGTAAAATTCCAATATGTTTATTATTGATGATCATGACGTATCCTAACTCAGAAGTTCTGTATACCAATAAATCTACCGACTCCATTTCTTTTACTGTAAGCACATCGTTACTCATCAGGTTTTCAACCTTTTCGGTAGCAGCTACTCTTCCGGTCATTTCATCAATATACAACATCACCAAATACTCCCCCCCTAAACGCATACCTGAAACCTGCTTAGATGCGGGAACAAATAAGTCTTTCATAAGACCCCAATCTAAGAATGCACCTTGTTTGGTAACAGATACCACTTTCATTTTAGCTATTTCTCCCACAACCGCTTTTGGTTTTTGGGTAGTTGCAATCAATCGATTATCTGAATCATGGTAAACAAATACTTCAATTTCATCGTCAATATTTAAGTTATTGGGAGCAAATCTTTTTGGTAACAGAATTCCTTCTGCACCATCTTCTAAATAGAAACCAAATTCTACTTTTCTATTTACTCTTAATTTATTGAATTGGCCTACATTAACTGTTTCCATAGATGTTATTTAAAATAATTCTGTTTGTGCAGTATCCGAAGGCGGCCTTATTTCCCACTCCATTTCAATACTCTTATTAAAATCTGTAAGTTTTGCTCCTACCGCTTTCCAACCCATCACTTCTACCATTTTAGCTACCTTAAACTTAGCTTTTCGTACTTGTTGACCTCTTCCAGTTTGCACTACTAAAATGGGCTCTTGTTCTGTTGTAACCGCTTCCAATCTATTGTCTTTACCTTCCTTAATAAACAGAAACTGTGTTTTTAACGTAGTGGTTTCAATTTTAAATCGCTTTATATTGTATTGCCCTTTATCGGCATCCAAATAAACTGCAGTAATGGTTTTTTCTGGATTAAATTGTTCTACCAAAGCAATTTTTTCTGGTTCAAACCTTTGGGTAATTTCTGTGTCGGTTAATTCATAAGACCCGTCATTGTAAATTACAATGATTTTCTCATCCTCAAACATTCCTAAATACTGTCCTTTTTCTTCGGTATTAAGTCTACCAAACTTATCATCGAACCAAAGTTTCCTACCTGCTAATGTACTTTTGCCGGCTTCTTTTAGTTTAACCGTTTTAATAGGGTATTTGGTAACCTGATTACCCATACTGCTCCTACCCTTTATTTCTAATTCTTCAAAATAAAAATCGAGTTCTTTAATTCTTGCCGTACAATTAGGGCTTAAAATGATTTTCAGTGTTTCTGCTTCACCATTTGGATTGGCCGTTAAATAATGTACTTTACTTTTTTCAGACCCTTTGGTTAAATCGTATTCTTTTTCTCGGGTTACTCCCGTTACATTAAAACGCTTCGCATAACTAATTCCTGATTTACCATCCAAGTAAATCATATTATACGTAGTACGCTCATCATTTTTCTCAAAAATGGCTGCGTGTATAATGTCTTTCCCAATAAATGTTTTATCAGACACTTTAACCACTTTCATTGTACCTGCCTTGGTAAATGCAATGATATCATCGTAATCGGAACACTCACATAAAAATTCATCTTTCTTTAATCCTGTACCTATAAAACCTTCTGCCCTATTGATGTACAACTTAGTATTGGCAATGGCCACCTGTTTTACTTGGATTGTATCAAACTCTTTTATTTCGGTTTTGCGTTCCCTCCCTTTCCCAAACTTCTTCAATAAGTTATCATAATAAGCTACCGCATAATCTGTTAAATGTTCTAAGTGATGGTTTACTTCCTGAATATCTGCTTCAATTCCTTTTATTTGTTGATTCAACTCGTTAATGTCTAAACGATAGATTCTTCTAACTGGTTTTTCGGTTAATTTTAAAATATCTTCTCGTTCAATTGCCCTTTTCAACTTCTTTTTAAAGGGGGCAAAACCTTTATCAATCGCATCAATTACATGTTCCCATGTTTCATGTTTTTGCTCTAACTCTTTATATATTTTTTCTTCAAAGAATATTTTTTCTAAAGATGTATAATGCCATTTGTCTTCTAATTCTCCAAGCCTTATCTCTAATTCACGTTTTAATAAATGTTTAGTATTGTCTACAGAACAACGCAATAGTTCTTGAACACCCATAAACCTTGGCTTATGGTTTTCAATAACACAAGCATTGGGTGAAATACTTACTTCACAGTCGGTGAATGCATATAATGCATCAATGGTAATATCAGGTGAAATACCTGCTGCTAAATCAATTTGAATTTCTACTTCTTTTGCAGTAACATCAGTTACTTTTTTAATCTTGATTTTCCCTTGGTCATTCGCTTTAGTAATGCTCTCCATCAACTGGGTAGTTGTAACACCATATGGAACATCTCTTATCACCAATGTTTTTTTATCTAACTCTTCTACATGTGCACGTACTCTTACTTTTCCCCCTCTTTTCCCTTCATTGTATCCAGAAATATCAATCATACCCCCAGTTTGAAAATCGGGGAATAGCTCAAATTTTTTACCTCTTAAATATTTAATAGAAGCATCAATTAGTTCACAAAAATTATGAGGCAGAATTTTAGTAGACAATCCAACTGCAATACCATCTGCACCCTGAGCCAATAACAAAGGAAATTTCATGGGCAAATTAACTGGCTCATTTTTTCTTCCATCATAACTCAATTGCCATTCAGTTGTTTTGGCATTAAAAGCTACTTCTAAAGCAAATTTAGACAAGCGAGCTTCAATATAACGAGATGCAGCCGCAGCATCACCCGTTCTAACATCACCCCAGTTACCCTGTGTTTCAATTAATAAGTCTTTTTGCCCAAGATTCACCAAAGCGTCTCCAATGCTGGCATCACCATGAGGATGGTATTGCATACTTTGCCCAATGATATTAGCAACTTTGTTGAATCTACCATCATCCATTTCTTTCATGGAATGAAGAATTCTTCTTTGTACGGGCTTAAGGCCATCCTCTAATGCAGGTACAGCCCTCTCAAGTATTACATAAGATGCATACTCTAAGAACCAGTTTTTGTACTGCCCTTGAACACCGGTTTCATTTTCAAAAACCCTTCTATCTATTTTCTCTTTAGCCATGCTTTTTTCTTAATTCTACAATCTAAAAGTGTCTTCTTTTGCGTCTTCTAATCCATTCATCTCAAAAATGATGATATCTGTTTTAGAAATTACTTCATGCCATGCATAAGGGTCAATCTCAACCAATGCTGGTGCTTTTATTAATAAAGAACCAGCAGCATTTGATTGTACATCTTTCCAATTTAATAATGCTTCCCCCTGCATCACAATGATTTTTTCAGGATTCTTTTTTGGAGCAATTCCTTTATGATAATGTTGACCACTAACACTCCCTGCTTTTCTAAATGCAACAATACACTGACCCGACCGATCCATTTCAAAATAATGGGTTGCTCCACGCTCATCTTCCCCAATCTTATCTAAAGTAGTTACCCTTACCATTTTAGTACATTTAAGCTGTTGCCAACTGAACAGTCAATTCTTTCCACCCTTTTGAAAAATCCCCATTAATAACCAATACCCCACTATTCGCTAATTCTCTCAATCTCCAAACCAAGAAAGCATCTCCTGTTTGAACCGTCATCTTATTTAAAGCTGATGCAATCACTTTATTTAACTTTTGTGCATCCTTAGTAATATGCGCTAACAA
>JBKBWE010000247.1:0-4475 GCA_046289145.1 Sediminibacterium sp. | reverse complement strand
ATACCGGTACCATGGCTACTGCTCCTCCAAAAAACACCGCGAATAAATCCAATGACAATGCCCCTAAAACTTCTTTAGTTTTAAACACGAATCGCAATCCTTCTTTCACACTTTCTAGTCCTGTTTTTTCTCCTTTCTTATTCAATGCTGGTTTGGCTTTGAGTTGGTATAAAAAAATAAATCCTGTAGCTATAAAACTTACAATGATTAATAGTGCTCCTGTATTGCCTATGCCTGCAATTAAAAATCCTGCTGCGGCATGCCCGGTTACTGAAGCCGATAACCAAATGCCTTGGTTCCATGTAGTGGCGCTTTGTAATTGTTCTCTAGGTACAATGGCTGCTAACATGGTTCCAAATAATGGTCCTGTGAATGCACGTATGATACCCGTGAAAAAAATGACGATGTATATTGAAAATGCTACCCAGTTTTTTCCCAGTTGTGCTAATGAATAATGGGTGCTCAATAATAACAATGCAATGGCGCAGCTTAAATAAAATAAGATTCCCCTAAGTAGTAATTTTCTTTTCTCACTAATATCAATAATATAGCCTGCATACAAAGCCAAGGAAACTGCAGGAATTACTTCGGCTAGTCCTATCAACCCAATCGCAAATGGATCATTGGTTAATTCATATATCCACCAACCCGTTAATGTGCCCAACATTCTTAGGCCCATGATAAATAAAAATCTGCCCGTTAATAAATGCCTGAATTCTGGAATGCCCAATAACTTAAATGCTTCATTTTTTTGCGGGTTGTTTTCGGGCATTGGCTCAGTGTATGTTTTCGTTAGGGTAAAGTGAAATAATGTTGTCCGTAATCCAGGTCTTTTTCTAGTGCATCTAGAATAATATCAACATGCGCTTCATTGCCTATGAAATCGGCATTGCTGGCATCTACAAATATGGTTTTGATATTATGCTGTTTAATATAATGGGTATAGGTTTCCTGAATATTGAATAAATATTCATCGGGTATGGCTTGTTCAAATGGTCTGTTTCTTTTTTTAATATTTTGCTGCAACTTATTTACCGGTGCATGCAAATAAATCAACACATCTGGGAAAACCAGTTGTTGGTGTATGATGTCGAATAGTTTTTGGTATAACCTGAACTCTTCTTCAGGTAAATTTACTTTTGCAAATAATAAACACTTGGTAAACAAATAATCCGATACGGTAATGCTTTGAAACAAATCTTTGGTATGCACCATTTCTTTCAATTGTTTGTATCGCTCGGCCATAAAAAACAATTCTAATGGAAATGCATATTGTCCTGGGTTGTCGTAAAACTTAGATAAGAATGGATTGTCTGCAAATTCTTCTAAGATAATTCTTGCATTCAATTTTTTGGCCAGTATAGTAGCCAAAGTGGTCTTGCCTGCTCCAATATTCCCCTCGATTGTAATAAATTGATGCTTCATGTAAATAACCTATGCGCCCAAAATTAATTGCTACACCCTTGCTTAAGCTATTTTTTTTTGCACATTGGTATGGTCTGTACATTCTGCTAATAACTGGGTGATGGTTTTTTTGAAATGGGGATGTACCAAATTGGGGGCTATTTCTTCCATGGGTATTAGTGCAAACCTTCTTAAATGCATTGCAGGGTGGGGAAGTTGTAATAAAGGGGTATCAATGGTTTCTTGGTCAATTTGCAAAATGTCTAAATCGATAATGCGGGGGCCCATTTTTAAGGTTCTGGTTCTGCCCATTTCACTTTCTATTTTCAATAAGCTATGCATTAATTGCGCTGGAGACAATTCGGTTTTGATGCATAAAGCTTGATTTAAGAAGCTGGGTTGTTCAGTAAATCCCCAGGGTTCGGTTTCATAAAAACTAGATTGTTTAACTATTTGGCCGCATTGTTGTTGTATATATGAACTGGCATTTTTTAGATAACTTGATTTGTCTCCTAAGTTGCTTCCGATTAATAAATAGGCTAAATGCATAAATTGGTAGTATACTGAGCATCAAATATCTTTAATTAATAATCGGTTAATCAATTAATATGAGAGGATTTTTAAAAATTGTATTCGCAACATTTATTGCTTTGGTACTATTTACGGTAATTGGGATATTTGTTTTGATTGGAATTGCTACCAGTGCTGCATCTTCAGATAAGCCCATTATTGGGTCTAAAGCGGTGTTGGTATTAGATTTAGGGGTTGCTTTTAAAGAACAATACCAGGAAGATCCTTTTGCTACTTTGTTGAATGAAGGAGAAGAAACTGCTCCTTCCTTGTTTCAGGTTACTCAATTATTAAAGCATGCCAAACAAGATTCTGCTGTAAAAGGCTTGTACATTCTTTGTGCCGATAATGCCAATGGTTTTGCTGCTAGTGAAGAAATACGCAAAGCTGTGGTCGATTTTAAGAACAGTGGAAAATTTGTGATTGCCCATGGAGAAGTGATTTCGCAGAAGGGTTATTATATTGGTAGTGCTGCAGATGAATTGTATTGCAACCAGCAGGGTGGGGTAGATTGGAGTGGGTTCTCTACCAATTTGTTTTTCTTAAAAGGAATGCTGGATAAACTAGAGATTCAACCTCAAATATTTTATGCCGGTAAATTTAAAAGTGCCACTGAGCCTTTAAGAGAAACCAAAATGACCGAAGCTAATAAATTGCAAACAGGTGTTTGGTTGGGAGAATTATATACGCACTTTTTGAATGCTGCAGCCATGTCTCGTAATAAAGACACTGCAGTTCTAAGGTCATTGGCAGTGCAGGGCTTGGTTCAAACAGCACATGATGCCAAAAAATATGGGTTAGTAGACGACTTAAAATACGACGACCAAATTAAAGCCAATATCAGCAAGAAATTAAGACAGGAAATTAAAACCAGGATCAATTTTGTTACACTTTCCGACTATGCCCAGGCGGCCAATTTTGAACCAAATGGTGCTGAAAAAATTGCATTGGTTTTTGCCAATGGTGATATTGTTTCTGGTCAAGGAGATGACGAAATAATTGGTAGCGATAGTTATAAAAATATATTGCGCAAAATCAGGTTAGATAAGTCTATTAAAGCCGTTGTTTTTAGAATTAATTCTGGTGGTGGTAGCTCATTAGCTAGTGAAGTCATCTGGAGAGAAATATCATTAATTAGAAAAGAAAAACCTGTGGTTGTTAGCATGGGAGATGTGGCTGCATCGGGTGGTTACTATATTGCTTGTAATGCTGATTCTGTTTTTGCCAATGCCAATACCATTACAGGTTCTATTGGGGTATTTAGTGTGGTACCTAATTTGCAATCCTTCTTTAAAAATAAAGTTGGGGTTACTTTCGACGGAGTTAAAACTGCCCCATATGCCGATATGGGAGATATTAGTAAACCGCTAAACGATAACGAGAAAAGGTATTTTCAATCTGCTGTAGACAGTATTTATGCCACTTTTTTAACTAGGGTTTCTGATGGTAGAAAATTAGGCATTGCCAATGTAGACAGTATTGCTCAAGGCCGTGTTTGGACGGGTACCAGTGCTAAAAAAATAGGGTTAACCGATCGAGTGGGTGGATTGCAAGACGCAATAGACTGTGCAGCTAGAATGGCCGATATTAAAAAGTCGGAAGTTAAACTTAAAGAATATCCTGAAAAGAAGAACTTGATTGAACAAATCATGAGTGGCTATAAAAAATCTATTTCTACCCAATTAATGAAAGAAGAATTTGATCCTGCTGCCGTACAAGTAATGCGTGAGTTAAAGCAGGTGAAGAATTGGGTCGGTGTTCCGCAAGCTAGGATTCCCTTTCTTGTGAATATACAATAGATTTGCCCCTAAATTAGCCGGATGAACAAAGCGTATAGCCAATTTCAGGCCATGATGGCCATCACAAAAGCGAGTTTAAGGTCTATATTCAGAAGCCCTTCTGCTGTAATTTTTAGTATTGCTTTTCCCATGATTTTTATCTTGGTTTTTGGCTTTATTGGAAGTGGTGGTAAGCTGAGTGTCAATATTGCTTTTGCTAATGGATCCGATACGGCCAATCCAATATATCAAAGCCTTAAAAATATTTCAGGCATTAAAGTGTCTGAAAAAAAGGGGGATCGGCTAAAAGAAGATTTAGAAAAAGGGAGAATTACAGCTATATTGAATATTGTTGCTCAGCCTTCTAATTCTGTGGCACCTTTTAGTATTCAACTAACTAGTTCTGAAGCAGCTAATCCACAAAATATTCAAGTGCTTCAGTCAATTCTCAACGCGGTTATTAGCGGCATCAACCAGCAGCAGTTTCCATCAACTCCTACTATTGCAGTTATCAATAAGGAAGTTAAGAAAGTGCCCGGCAGGGTTTACAGAACCATCGATTTTATACTACCCGGGCAATTGGGCTTTTCTTTATTAAGTGCGGGCGTTTTTGGGGTTGGGTTTTTTTTTTTTAATTTAATAAAAAAAAAGGTGTTGAAAAACATTTATTAAACAACAAATAAAAAATAATATATTTTTTTTTGAGATGCAATTATAAGGGTG
>JBKBWE010000246.1:0-4483 GCA_046289145.1 Sediminibacterium sp. | reverse complement strand
GCCATTCATAAATGTTGTTCCTCTACTAAATTGGCTATAAATTAATGCAGGAATTAACATACCCCCAATTGCTGCTACCACTGGCAGTATAGATTGTTTAATAGATGCTAATTCACCTGTTACTAATTCTCTTTTAATTTCCATTCCCGCTATAAAAAAGAATGCGGCCATCAATAAATCATTAATGATGACTAAAATGGAATTGGGCAAATGGAATATACCCCAATCAAATGAATGATGATTGGTACCATCGATACTCCAATGAAATAATGATATATAATTACTAGAAATGCTGTTGATATTTGCCAATAGGATAGATAATGCAGTAGCAATTAATAAAACAATTCCTATTGATTTACTATCGTGAATAAAAGTAATCAATGGGTCAATAATGACCTTTTTAACTAATTTTCTAGCTGCCATTTCATCTTATTTAAAAGTCAATAATTCGTATTTAGATTTGGGCCTTATGGTATCATGCCATTTAAAACCCCTGATCTTCAATTCATCATGATTGGTAGACCGCATTGGGAAAGTAGTGCCTTCCAAATTTCTTAAAAAGACTACTTTCTGGGGTTTACTATCTTCAAAAAAAACATCAATAATATCAGCAGTTGATTTATTTACCCCTATAAAACTTTTATCTTCATCTGTTGCATAATAAACATTTTCTGCATTTCCTTTTGCCCTCATAGTATTTATCTTTCCATCAATAAATAATGCATTCAATGTTGTTCCTCTTAACTGATTAAAATAAATGGAGCTATCTACTTTATTGATGGCCATACTGTTTTCGAAAACATACAATCTTTCTGGCTTTTTATTTTGGATGTATAAATAGATGGTATCTCCTGAAATTTGATTCTCTTGTGCCCAAACGATTGGCCTTTTAAACAATCGAAATACCGAGTCTTTTAAAGAATAGAATAAACTATCGCCAACAGCTTGCAATGAATCAGAAAAAACTTTTACATTATAGTATGCTTCAAAAAATTTATCAGTACTATCCTCTGCCTCTTTATTGGTAGCGTCAACTTTATTCAATAAAGTGTCTTTTATAGATTGGTCTCGTATTTGAGGAACATTTCTTGTTTTGGTTAAATCTGATAACTTGGCTGAATAGAGTGTATCTGCTGAAATATAAATGGTGTCTGCTCCTTGTTTAATTAATAATAATGGCTTTTGGGTAGCTACCATTGAATTGGATTTTTTATTCGTTCTGATATTATTTGCAATCATATCAAAACCTTGAGCCGTGTCTTTACTTCTATAAACTGCATTGCCCCTAAATTCACCTAAACCAGTTGAATCATCGAATGCCATCTCATCTGCTGTAAATACAGCAGAACTATCTTCAATAACCGAGCGCTTATATAGTTCTGCTTTTTTATTTTTCATATCATAAAAACCTTCTCTAGTTTTTATGGTACGTTTGTCTTTTATATTGTAAACGATAGTAGGAGAAGTGAATGTGGCAATTTCTGTTCCAGTATTATATTGCAGTGTATCACCAGTAATTTTATTATCAGGATCAATCATTACCACTTTTCTTTTAAAAATTACATCCCGAGTATCACCATAGTAATATCCTTCTTGACTGGTTAAAGTAGATTTTTTATTAACTAGTTTACCCCCTTTTAAATAAGTTCCAATTTTAACCCTTGCGTCGTATTCTAATTCTTCGGTAGTAAGCACCCCCTTGCCATCTGTTAATCGAACTTTTTTCTGAAGAAATGCCTTTTTTTCTTTACCTAGATAACGAAGATATTGCGCATAAGTATGAATACTATCCGCATCATTAATATGAACGTTTCCAAATGCTTCTAGAATATTTAACTGTCTATTTAAAACAGCACTGTCTGCATAAAAAATGACTTTGTCTTGCTGCACTTTAACCCTTCCAACTAAAGAAACGAATTCGTTTAATGAATCAATTTTTTGATAGTTGTATTTATCTGCAAATAAAATATCAATTCGTTTTCCTTCTATTCCAGCAGTGTCACTGGGAAGTCTTTGCGCATAGGAAAAACCGAAAGCAAAACAACATAGAACTAGTAATATAAATCTGCTAGTCATTTATTGATTTTCATTTACCGAATCAGCCAATGGAGCCATTAATGGTCCGGTCTTATCTTTTTTACCAAATACCGAAATATTTACATAACGTTTAGGATGAACCCTCAAATCATCCACCAAAATGTTGGCACTTTTTATGGTATTATTAAGATTGTTGTACAGCGCTTTATCATTAATTAGTTTACCCAAACTACCCTCATTAGAATTAATTTTATCAACCAACTTATTTAAATTTCCGATGGCTGCTTTTAATTGATCAACAGATCCTGCTAAATCTGCTTTGGAAAAATTATCAGATGCCTTAGTTACGTTAGTAAGTGTTTGCGATATTTTTTCGTTATTGTCGCTCAAGTTCTTGGTGAACTTATTCACGTTGCTCAAGCTTTGGGCAACTGATCCAGTTTGCTGATTTAACATTTGTTGTAATGAAGCTGAAGAAACAACCAAACTTTCTGTAGTCTTATTTACATTGGCAATTACTGCTTGTAAATTATTTTTGGTTTGAGGGTCAAATACAGAGTTAATATTTTTCAAAACAACATCCAATGTTTCAATTGTTTTTTCCAATTGTTCAGTCACTGGCCCTAACTTATCCATAACGCCACTCAACAAGCCCTTGCTTTCTGCAGTTTCCAATGTATCTCCTTGTTGCAAAAATGTCTTACCATTTCCTAGCTTTATTTCTATACTGGGAGTCCCTAAGGGGTTTTCATTAATAACGGCAATTGAATTACTGGGTATATCATACACATCGGTCAATTTAATGGCTACTATTAAAGATTTAAGCGTAGGATCTGCATTCTCAATATCTGCAACTGCACCAACTTGAAAGCCATTCACATAAACTGGATTGGAAATTTTTACGCCTTTGGTGTCTGTATATTTGGCATACAAGTAATTCCCTGTTTTTAATAAAGTTTTACCCTTTAAAAAATTAAAGCTCAGTATAAGTAAAGTGATAGCCACAGCGGTAAGAGCACCTACTTTTGTTTCGTTCGATACAGTCATTGATAAAACTTTAATTGAGTCTAGAACAAATTTAAGGTACTTCGTTCGTTTTACGAGAAATCGGCTAGGCTATTATCTGTTATTACCAGACCCAGAATTGGTTAATTGCTTTTCTAAAGAGTATTTATAACGCTTTACCGCCTTAATAATGACTTCACATATTTCTTTTTGGCCTTCTTCGCTATTTAAATAATCTTCTTCCTCAGGATTGGAAATAAAGCCAGTTTCAACTAATACTGCTGGCATATTTACTGCATGTAATACAAAAATGCCCTCATTACGTTGTTTAGCTTCTCGGCTAATTCGGCCCACTTTTTTAAATTCATCTTCAATGGTTAATGCCAAATCTGCACTTCTTTGAAAGTAAGTTTGGGTTTTCATGCTCAGCAACATCATTTTAGCTGGATCATTTTGTTCAAATAACCTCATCTCTTGCTGAGTGGCACTATCCATACTAAAGTCATCACCTTGACTTAAAGCCTTCATTCGACCACTGGTCTTATTTACATTATAGATAAAAGTCTCCGTTCCTTTTGCTGGATTGGGTAAATACCAGGTTCTGTAATCTTTTACTTTCTTGGTATATTTTTTCTTCTTTTTACCCTTTCCTTTATAGGCAGTAACCGTTTTATAACCTATAAATTCTGTTTGTTTAATTGGTCTAGCACTATTTACGTGAATACATAGAAATAAATCGCCCTTTGCTTGATTGGCGATTTCAGCTTTTCTAACCACATCGTCATATACATCGGTAGTTCTAGTCATTACCAATTCCACATCGGGAATTTCCTGGCTCATCATCTTCTCTAACTTTAACGAAATGGCTAAACATAAATCTTTCTCAGTAGAATACCTTCCCTTTGCTCCAACATCGGTTCCACCATGCCCAGCATCTATGATTATGCGTTTTAAAGGTTGTCTTTGTTGAGGTACAGGTTGCTTATCTGTAAATGAAGTAAACAGTAGGAATGCAAAACTTAACAGATAGAAAGCAGCAATATGTCTTTTAATCATATCATTTCATTAAGGAATCAGACCTAAAATTCTATTTACACGGTTTTAGACCTTAATTTTGTCTTCAGCACCATGAACAGGATAAGTAAAATTAACGTAAAAACAAGGCTGGCTATTGTTCTGTTCCTTTATTTGGGGATATTAACATTTTTGATGCCCAAACTGCAGGGGCAAACTTTACCTACTAATAGTCCTAAGAGTCTTAAGGATACGCTATCTAAGCCAATTCTTAAAGACAGTATACAAATTAAAACTGATACGTTAAAAATTTCTAAAGATTCTATTGATGCCCCTATAAAGTATAATGCAGAGGATTCTGGGGTGCTGGTAATTTCTACCCGTGAATTTTTCTTATATGGCAAAGCCAAAGTAGATTATACCGACC